>JBNJGV010000001.1:0-51953 GCA_051819785.1 Nanobdellota archaeon
GCTTCTTTAGCAACGCTTTCTGCTCCCTGAATTTTCAAGGCTTTTATATCTCTTAATAACTTTTTAAACTCCATTCTAATTCCAATAAAAAAATAATTAAGAAATAATTATCTTCTTTTCGTCTTTTTCTTTGATGTTTTCTTCTTTTTTGTAGAAGAAGCTTTTTTCTTACTGCTTTGAGTCTTACCTAGCAATTGCCTTTCTATCTTTTTTTCTTCTCCCAAAATAGCATCTTCTTCCTTGCTCATTTTCATAACAATCTTTTCAAGATGTAATTCCATTTTGGCCATTCTTCTTTCCATAATCAAAACATATCTCAAAGCAATAACAATCGCTGCTAAAGTACCAATCACGACAGACATTAACACTGCAAAAAACGAATCAGCCATAACAATCAACCTCCTTTTATTATTACTTAAAATGTATGAATTATTATATTTAAAAATGTTTCTATATCCAAAAAAGAAAAATAAAGTAAAGTTATTAATTATTTTTATAGGAAATCAATAAAGTCTACCCCAACACACCATAATTTCTTGTGGAACGAATATATTGTTACTTTTTTGTTAGTATATGAAACTTTATTTGTTAATAATTGGATCATTATAAAAAAGTAAATACTGATTAACCTAACAATAAAAATTATTAATTTATTAAAAGTAAATAATGAATAAATAAATATGTAATAGCCCCTTTAGAAGTAATAAAACATACAATTATAGTAAAGTAAAAAGTTTTATTTTAATATAATATAAATTACTTTTTAGTATTCCGTTTTATATAAATCTCAAACATAAAAAGTATATTTATTGTTAAGTGCAATAATTAAATTTCTTAAAGTTAAACATAAGAAATAAAATCAAATTTTTTTATATATTAACAAATTCATAATTATTAATAAAAGAATTATTTTTTATAGTTATTAAGCAATATCGTTGTTTTATAAAGTAAAGACAAAAGAAAATCTCTATGTTTAAAATATTCTATTAATTAATCATTAATCACTTATATTAACTTAAAACTAATTTTCATTACATACTTTATTTACTTAAAGTTTTATGATTAATTCTATTCATTTATTAAATACTATTTTTACTTGATTATAAATTATTGATTATTGATTACTGTTTATTGTTTATTTATTTTCTATATAGAAAATATATATATATATAAATAAAAAAATAAATTTATTGAAAATCTTGAAATTAATTGAATATAGATAAATATCTGTTTCATACTTAATTTCGTTCGTAGAGTGAGATGAATCTTAATTTTAGGTTTTAGATAATTTATAAGCAAGGATATTAAAACTCAAAATATTTTTTGCGGCCAGAATTTTTTTTCTCGCGAGTTAAAAATTACTGTAGATTTTTAAACTAGGATTGCAATCAATAAACCCAAAATTTTTGTTATTTAAACTTTAACTTATATAACAAATATTTAACTTATTATAGAAAAACCAATAATAAACAAATAATAACTTACTGTTATTTTAATATTATTTTTGTAAATATTATCTATTTAATGAAGCTCATCTTATTTATAAATAATATTTTTACATTTTTTGTATTAATATTTGTTATAATTTTTTTTAGTTAAAAGAAATTTATGTTTATTCAAGAGTTTCAACAGAGCCCTAATTAATGTAATTGCGCTTTTTTAGTTTTATTAATTAATATACTGAATAATTATTATTGAATAAAAAAGGTAATTTTTGAAAATGTTATGGACAATTTGAAAATTTTACGGGTTCCACAGGAAACAAAGGGGTCTGATGGCAGTAAAGGATAAAAATATTTTTAAACCTTTGTTTCATCTGGAAGTGTATGGCGAAAGATAAACTTAATAATTTTTTTGAATCTTTTTTAGAAAAGGAACCTGTTTTTTATGATAAGAAAATTTTACAGCCGAATTATATACCTGATGATATTGAACATCGTGATAAAGAAATTAACCTTTTGGCAAACATACTTGCGCCTGCTTTAAGGCTTGAAAGCCCTTCGAATATATTTGTCTATGGGAAAACTGGTACAGGGAAAACATTGTGCGCAAAACATACTACAGAAAATATGTTGAATGTTGCTAGAGACAGAGACATTCCCTTAAAAGTTATTTATCTTAATTGTAAGTTAAAGAGAGTAGCGGACACAGAATACAGAATTGTGGCTCAAATTGTTAGTGAATTTGGTATAGATGTTCCAGCTACAGGATTGCCTACTGATGAGATTTATAAGATATTTTATAATGTTTTAGAAAAAAAGGAGCAATTAGTTATTTTGATTCTTGATGAGATTGATCAATTAGTGAAAAAAACAGGAGATGGCATAATTTATAATTTAACAAGGATGAACTCGGAGTTAAAAAATAGCCAGATTAGTTTTGTGGGGGTTTCAAACGATTTGTTATTTATAGACAATATGGACCCGCGTGTAAAATCAAGCTTAAGTGAAGAAGAGGTTGTTTTCCCTCCTTATAATGCTTTGCAGTTACAAGATATTTTAAGGACAAGAACTAAAAGGGCATTTAAGGAAGGGGTTATCCAGTCAGGTGTTATAGAAAAGTGCGCAGCGTATGCGGCAAGAGAACACGGAGATGCAAGAAGAGCTCTTGAATTATTAAGAGTTGGAGGAGAGCTTTGTGAAAGAGATGGAAAACAAGAAATAACTATGGAATATCTGGATAAAGCTGAACAAAAGATTGAAAGAGACAGGATTGGAGAGATTATAAGAACCCAACCAAAGCAACATCATGCAACTCTTTATTCGATAATTACTCTTTGTGAAAAATCAAAAAATCCTGTTTCAACAGGAGAAGTTTATAATGTATATAAAGATCTTTGTGACAGAATTAATTTAAGACCCCTTACACAAAGAAGACTTTCAGATATTTTGGCAGAACTGGATATGTTTGGAGTTATTAATGCCGATATTATTTCTAAAGGCAGATTTGGAAGGACAAGGGAGATATCTCTTTCAATCCCCTCTAATGCAATTCCTAATGTAAAAAAGATGCTTAAAAAAGGTCTTGACTTGGATTAGGTGAACTATGCAGGCCGAAGATAAAAAAAAAATTGTATGCGATTTTATGAAAGATGGTGTTTTGGTTAATCCAAGCTTTTTTGATGATGATATCTCTGAAAATCCAAGTGGTTTTTATGATTTGGTTAATGATACAGACCTTTCAATATTAAACTGTGATGCATATAAACTACTTTCGCAAGGAAAAGAGTTTAATTGGAGAGAGCTTGAGAGATTGTGGGTTTTATATGAAAAAAAAGGTGATAAAAAACCATATGAAGCGATGGTCAATTGTTTATTAGGATTTAATGAGGAAAAGAAAGATGATGAGAAAGAAAAGGTAAATGTTATATTTTCTTATGAGAAAGAAAACCTAAAAAAAGATGTTAATAATTTTGTTAGTTATTTTAATAATAGGTATAAAGCAATTGAGAACATATTAAGAAGCAGACAGGAGTTAAGCGGACTTACTAGCATTGCAAGAGTTAATTCAAAAACAGATAAAGAAAATGTATCTGTTGTTGCTCTAATAAAAGAAAAAAGCGTAACTGCAAATAATCATATTATGCTAAAAGTTGAGGATTTAACGGGCGAAACAAATGTTTTAATAAGTAAAAACAATCCTGAACTTCACGAGATTGCAAAAGATGTTGTAAATGATGAAGTAATAGGTATTTGCGGAGTATCGGGCAAAAACATTATTTTTTGCAATAATATAATTTTTCCAGATGTTCCTTTAAACAATGAAGTAAAAAAACACCCGCAAGAGATATATGCGGTTTTTCTTTCTGATTTGCATATAGGAAGCAATACTTTTTTAGAAGAAAAATTTGAAAAGTTTCTTTCTTGGATTAATGCAGATGTTGGAAGTGACAAACAAAAGGAAATGACTAATAAAATTAAGTATGTATTTATTGCAGGTGATCTTGTGGACGGGGTAGGCATATACCCCGGCCAGGAGGAAGAGCTTGTAATCAAGGATATCTTTGAGCAATACAGAAAATGCGCTGAATATCTTTCAAAAATACCTCCTCATATAAAAATAATTGTTTGCCCTGGTAATCATGATGCAACGCGTCTTTCAGAACCCCAGCCCCCTCTACTTAAGGATTTTACGAAACCATTGACTGACATGCCAAATCTAACGATGGTAAGTAATCCTTCGATAATTAACTTTGCTTCTAGTAAAGATTTTCCGGGGTTTAATTTGTTGCTTTATCATGGATATAGTTTTGATTATTTTGTGGCGAACGTGGACAGTATCAGAAATAGTGGTGGCTACGACCGGGCGGATTTGATTATGCAATTTTTGTTGCAAAGAAGGCATTTGGCTCCGAGCCATTCTTCGACTCTTTATGTTCCTGATGAAGAAAATGATAATCTGGTGATTTCTAAGATTCCAGATTTTTTTGTCTCAGGTCATATACACAAAGTTGCTGTATCTTCTTACAAGGGAGTTTCTTTAATTTGTGGTTCATGTTGGCAATCAATAACATCTTTTCAGGAAAAACTGGGTCATACTCCTGAACCTGCGAGAGTTCCTATTGTTAATTTGCAGACAAGAGATACTAAAATCATGAGGTTTTAAATGAGTAAAGAAAGAGCCGCAAGCGAGGAAATGGAAAAATATTTTGGTTTATTAGACCATGAAGTCAAAGCTTGTTATAAAATTGCTTCTAAAGCCAGGAAGATGGGGTTTGAACCTGAGCAGGATGTTGATGTAAAATTAGCAAAAAATATGGCTGAGAGAGTTGAAGGTCTTATTTCAAGTGTAGCTCCACAATTACTTGGAAGCGGCATGACTGATAGGATTATTGAGCTTGAAGAAAAATATGGTCCTCTGGACTGGAGAGTTGCTCTTGTGATTGGAGAGGAAGTTGCGAAACAAAAATTTTGTTCTTTTGAAGACAATAAGGAGGCTATAGAAGTTGGTATAAGGGTGGGGTTTGCTTATCATACAAGCGGTATTGTGGCCGCTCCTCTTGAGGGTTTAGTAGAACTGAAGATTAAAAAGAGACATGATGGTGGGGAATTTTTTGCTCCATGTTATGCAGGACCAATTCGTGGTGCAGGCGGAACTGCTTCCACTTTTTCATTACTTCTTGTGGATTATATAAGAAAGAAGATGGGCTATAAAGCTTGGGACCCTACTGAAGCAGAAATAGGCAGGGTAAAGTCAGAAATTGCTGATTATCATGAGCGTGTTACGAATTTGCAATATTTTCCTAGTTCAGAAGAGCTTGATTTTTTATTGAGGCATCTTCCGGTTGAAATAAGTGGGGACCCTACCGAAAAATTTGAGGTTTCTAACCATAAAGACATTGAGCGTATTGGCTCGAATAGAATAAGGGGCGGGGTCTGCCTTGTGCTTGCTGAAGGTCTTGCGCAAAAAGCCCCTAAACTATGGAAAAGATTGGAAAAATGGGGTAAAGAGTTTGGTCTTGAGTGGGGCTGGGTTAAAGAGTTTTTGGATATTAAAAAAAAGATATTATCTAAAGGTACCGGTAAATCTGAGGGAAACGAAAAAAAACCCAAGTTGGCTCCAAATTATACATTTATTAAAGATTTGGTTGCAGGAAGGCCAGTCCTAGCATTTCCGATGAGAGAGGGCGGGTTTAGACTTCGTTATGGGAGATCAAGAATTTCCGGGTTTTCTGCTGCGTGTATTCATCCTGCTGCAATGGTTTTGATGAATAGATTTATTGTTACAGGAACACAGCTGAAAGTTGAAAGACCAGGAAAGGCAGTTTCTGTTTTACCCTGTGATGCAATAATGCCCCCTCTTGTAAAAATTGATGATGGAACAATTATGTATGTTGATTCTGTTAGCAAAGCAAATGAAATTAAAAAAAGAGTAGAGGCCATTTTATATCTAGGGGATATCTTATTTAATTATGGTGATTTTAGTGAAAATGGTCATTCGCTTGTCCCTTGTGGATATAATGAAGAATGGTATGTAAAGGAGATTCAGAAAAAAGAGGAAAACCCTAAAGATTTAGCAGAAAAAACTGGGATAAATGAGAAAACAGCCCATGCATTATTCGAAACACCAAATGATGCAGATTTAAGTTTTTTTGAAGCTGTAAAGATTTCCAAGGCTTATGGTATTGCGCTTTACCCAAAATATACTTTTTTTTGGACATTAATAAGTACTGAGGACTTGAGGATTTTATTAAAATGGCTAAATTCGGCAAGTGTTAAAAGAGAAGACAATAAAATAAGGAAGGTTATTTTTCCATTTCAAAAAGAAGCAAAAGATATCTTGGAGAAACTTGCTGTTCCGCATGTCTTTGTCAACAATGAGTTTATTGTCTTAGAAAAAAAAGTGGCGGAAGCCTTTTTATTTACACTTGGCTTTGATGAGAACAATGCAAATAAAGAAATTCAACTTGAAGGATTAAGTGTTCTTGAGGAGTTAAGTAACTTATGTGGAGTTGAGATAAAAGATAAAGCAGGAACTTTCATTGGAGCACGAATGGGCCGTCCTGAAAAGGCAAAACACAGGAAAATGGCAGGCTCTCCTCATACATTGTTTCCTGTTGGAGAAGAGGGCGGTAGGCTGAGAACAATGCAGGCCGCTATGGAAAAAGGCTTTGTTGAGGCTGATGCGATTTTAAGATTTTGTCCAGAGTGTAAAAAATATAGCCTTTACTATGTTTGTGAAGAATGCAATAAAAGAACAGAGCAAAGATATTATTGTCCAAAGTGTGATAAAATTATGAATTCTAAAGAGTGCGAAACACATGGGCCCTGCCAAACTTTTATGAAACAAAAGATAGACATTAATTATTATTATGGAAAGGCCACAAAGAGAGCAGGACTCAGAAAAGGACCTGAAATAATAAAAGGTGTAAGGGGTACCAGTAACAAGGATCATGTACCAGAACACATTTCTAAAGGCATATTAAGAGCAAAACATAATCTCTTTGTGAACAAGGACGGAACTATCAGGTTTGATATGACTGAATTACCAATAACACATTTTAAACCTGTCGAGATAGGAACTTCTATTGAGAAACTTATAGAAATGGGTTATGAAACGGATTGTTATGGTAAGGATTTAGTTGAAGAGACTCAAATTATTGAAATAAAACCTCATGATGTAATTCTTCCTGCATCTACGGATGCGCTGGATGAACAAAGTGATAATGTTCTTTTTAGAGTAGGCGAGTTTGTTGATGAATTGTTGACAAGCCTTTACAAAACAGACCCCTACTACAATTTTAAGAAAAAAAAAGATATAGTGGGACACTTGGTTGTCGGGTTGGCTCCACATACTTCTGCAGGAACTGTTGCAAGAATTATT
Source organism: Nanobdellota archaeon (assembly GCA_051819785.1). Taxonomy (GTDB): domain Archaea; phylum Nanobdellota; class Nanobdellia; order Woesearchaeales; family DSVV01; genus CAZBGG01. The sequence goes on from JBNJGV010000001.1 coordinate 7,324, forward strand.
GGATTTACAAATACCCAGGGATTTTTGGCCCACCCGCTAATGCATGCAGCCTTTAGGAGAGATTGTGATGGTGATGAGGCGGCCGTTGTTCTATTGATGGATGCTCTGCTTAATTTTTCAAGACAGTATCTTCCTAATTCAAGGGGCGCTAAAACAATGGATGCGCCACTAGTTTTAAGTTCAAGAATAATCCCTGCAGAAGTAGATGACATGGTTCATGGTTTAGATACAGTGTGGGAATATCCTCTTGAGTTTTACGAGGCCGCCAGTCAGTTCAAAATGCCTTGGGAAGTTGGTGTTACACAACTAAAAAAATACCTAAATACCGAAAGGCAGTACGAAAAAATCGGGTTTACTCATGATGTTACCAACCTCAATATGGGAATTAATGTCTCAGCTTATAAGCAGCTTCCTTCTATGAAGGAAAAGCTGGATAGTCAAATGAATCTTGCCGAAAAGATAAGGGCTGTAGACGAGATTGAAGTTGCCCAATTTGTGATAGAGAAACACTTTTTAAAAGACACTAAAGGTAATCTACGAAAGTTTTCAATGCAACAATTCAGATGTGTAAAATGCAACCAGAAATTCAGGCGCCCTCCTTTAATGGGTAAATGTTCGGCCTGTGGCGGGAGGTTAATTTTTACTATATCTGAAGGATCAGTTATTAAATATCTTCAGCCGAGCATTGAATTATCTGAGCGATATAATGTTTCCACTTATTTGAAACAAACTCTTGAGTTATTAAGCCAGAGGGTTGAGGAGGTTTTTGGAAAGGATAAGGAAAAACAAGAAGCTCTTGGCAAGTGGTTCGGTGCGTGAATTACTACCATGACATATTTACTTTCTTTCATTGTTTGTTTAAACAGTGAAAAACCTCTTTTCTTCATTTTTTGCTTTTAAGTCCTGAAGCTAACAGAAAGATATATAAATGAGAAATGGTTCTATAATTGTTGTAACAACTAGCCGGTGCTAATTGTTAATAACTTGGATTCAATGAATACCATATTTTAGTAAAAAAACGTAATATTTTAATAATAGGGCTCCTTGTTTGTCCTAACATAGAGTAACGACAGGTTACTTCTTAGGGACAAAAAGGGGGGGTGTTTAAATGATTGTAAAAGAAGACTTTTTGAACAAATTGAGGAGATATTTCTCGCTGAATTTATATGAAGTAAAAATTTGGGCAGCATTATTGTCAAGAGGGGTTTCGACCGCAGGTGAGTTGTCTGATATTGCCAACGTTCCAAGGTCAAGAAGCTATGATGTTTTGGAAAGCCTGGAAAAGAAAGGGTTTGTAGTTATGAAACTTGGGAAACCAATTAAGTATTTGGCTGTCCCTCCTTCAGAGGTTGTTGAAAGAGTTAAGAAAAATATGAAAAAGGAAGCCGACGACAAGGTAAAGAAACTTGACGACTTAAAAGATACCGAGGTTCTTAATGAGTTAAACTCTCTTCATTCACAGGGTGTTGAACTGGTTGAGCCTACTGATTTATCTGGCTCTTTAAGAGGAAGGCACAATCTTTACAACCATCTTGAGTTAACAATCAGAAATGCTGAAGATAATGTTGTTATAATGAGTACAACCAAGGGGCTTATGAGAAAGATTGAAGGCTTGAAAGGGGCTTTTGAGAAGATAAAGAAGAGAGGAGTAAAAATAAGGATTGCTGCTCCTATTACTAAGGAAGCAAAAGACGCCGTTAACGAAATAAAAGATGTTGCCGAAGTAAGGCATACTGAGTCTAAAGCAAGATTTGCAGTTGTTGACGGAAAAGAGATTATTTTTATGGTTACTGATGATGCGGAGATTCATCCAACTTATGATATAGGAATTTGGGTAAATACTCCTTTCTTTGCAAATGCAATGTCTGAATTGTTTGAACTTGCTTGGAAAGCCATGAAGCCTGCAGAAAAAGTAATCAAGCTTTAATTTTTTTAATTTATTTTCTTATCCCTTAACATATAATTTTTATTTTTGTAGCTTTTTATAAATTTGGAGAGGATAGATAGGCTGTTTTTTCTGACTAGTTTTGTTTTTTCTAGCGTGATTGTCAAAGATTAAACAGAAATTTAACAGAAAATTGGTTTAAAGATGAAAATTATTGGTGCTGTTACGGAAACTTTTTGTTTTTCTAGAGAGAATTTTTTTAAAACCAACTTGTGTTGTATCTATAATGCAAGATTGACAGAGATAAAGACACAATAAGAAAGGGCTTAATCAATTTTTGTAAAGAGAACCTGAATACTTTCTTGCGAGTTGAAGTAAATTAATGATAGCGATAGCTATGTAAAATGTGACAGGTGCTTGAAATTAATCAAAATGAAACTGATGAAGTCTTATCAGCAAATACATATAAGAAAATTTGTTTAGATAAATCTTCAAATAAAACACATCCTGTTGCTCATGAGACACAGGAAAGTTCCAGTTTGGAATTTTCAACTTTTAGAGCAATAAGTAAAAAATTTGCGTTAGGGAGGTATTCTTCATTTTTTACAACTGCAAATAATTTGCCGTATATAATTGATGCAGATTCTGAAGTTCTTGATAATAAAGGAGATGGGCTAAATTTTGTAGAAAATAAGCTAGAAGAGCAAGATGAGAATTGTAAAGGAAGGTTAGAGGAACTCGTAAAAAACGAACAACTAAATTTAAATCTTATTTTATCTATACCCCGGGCAGGTTCAACAATATTAAGGCATGTTGTAGGAACAAGCTCAAGTATTTCGAGTTCTGTTCACGAGCCTTTTATTGATTATGGTTACAGGAGCGGAAGGATTGAAGAAGGCTACAACGCTATTTTTGAAAAATATTATCATGAAAAAAACAGCTCCAAAGTAAATCTGTTAATAAAAGAAATGGGCCACTTTATCACTAGAAATGGGGCGTATGATAATATTTTTGATTTAGTTAATTCTCCTGTTATTTTAAATGTGCGACACCCGTATCTTGCTGCAGAGTCAAGGATTAGAAAAGTCCTCGAAACCACACCTGATAAAGCTAGAATAAATACACAAAATTGGTTGTTTGATTATGCCGAACGGTTTTGTAACATTGGTTCAAAAATAAATGCGGAACCAACACCTGATGTCTTCTGTTTTGATTACAGAAAAGAATGGCTTTCTGAGGGCAAAAGATTGGCTGACAAGGAAGTTCAGCAAAAACTACTAGATTTTTATTCAAAAACAAAGGGGTACGGCTCTTGGAACGAAATGTTTGATTATGCTTTGGAAAATCATGATTATAGGTCTTTTACAGATCTTTTGGAAAGTCTGCAAGATAAACGGTTCCATGAAAGTGGTTTTGGATGGCAAGCAATGGGTGAAATATTGGACTATGTAAAAGTAAACGATATTGATGCAATTGTTATTGATAATACTGATTTTAGAGAGCAGCCGGAAAATTTCGTAAAAGAGATCTCGAAAAGGACGGGGCTTGAATTTGATTGCAGGATGCTCTATTGGGAGAAAGGGTGTGTTGACACTGGCAATCAAACAAGAGAACATGAGAAAAAGTGGTATGACCAGGTTAACAATTCATGTAGGGTGGAGCCGGAAAAAAATTATTTTCCAGAGCGCATTAGATTTCCTGACTTTGTTCAAAGATATCTTGATAAAACTGCCATGCCTGTGTACAGAAAATTTCTTAAGAGTTCCAATAGGTTATTAAACTCTAATTAATTTAAATTGCACATGTTGTATTCACAAAAAAATTAATTATTAAAAATGAAAAACCAAAACAAGTTAAAAAAGAAAAAATCAATTTTTATTGTTATTTCGCCTCCTAGGTGTGGTTCTACTCTACTTGGAAAGTCGCTTTCTTTTGCTCCAATAATGAAACACTATTTCCACGAACCATGTTTTAATCTTAAATATAAAAACAAAAATAAGCTGGCTGTGTTTGATTCAATTCTTAATTTTAAAGATGAAAACGTTGTTGTTAAAGAGATGGCCCAGTGGGCAAATATTAGCGAAGCGTATAAAGAACTCTTTGCCATGACAAAAAACCCTGTATTGTTCTTGATAAGAAATCCATTCATAGCCGCAGAATCAAAAATAAGAAGAGCAATCTTAACTTACGATAAGAGAGAAAAAACCCCGTTGAAGAATTTTCTTAAATCTTATTTTGGAAATGTTCATGACAATTCAACTCAAAACGAACTTCTTGATTTGTTTGCAAAGGGAAAGGGTTTTTCGTCTTGGGTCAAACTGGTAAACCATATTTTAAAAGAAAGAGACTATAAATATGTTGGGAAAATTATTGAAACGGATACAATTTTTTCTTTGTTTGATTTAGGTTGGGAATCTTTGGAAAAACAAATTGATTATTGCAAAAAGAAACAAATTGATTATAAAATAATCGATAATACTGACCTTCTTTTGTTTCCTGAAACCATTGCTAAATCAATATGCAACGATTTAAAAATAGATTATAGTCCAAATATGATTAATTGGGGGTCTAAAACTGAAGAGCTGCAAACTTCCGGCCAGGGGAAAAATTATCAGGTAATATGGTATGACACATTAAAAAAATCAAATCGGATTCTTGAACCTTCGGAAATCCCTCTGCCCTTGGATAATTTTCCTGATAAAATTAAATATTATCTTTTGGAAACTGCCCTCCCAATTTATGTTAGATGTTCAAATGATAAAATGAGGATTCGTTTAACTTCAAAAATCTCAATTGATGAAAAAAAAGTTACTATTCCTTTGAACAAGCTTGCAATAAAAAGACTAAAAGAGGTTGGTACAATCTCATGTGATAATTATCTAGATGAATTGAAGGGGAAAAAAATATTTAAAGAAAAAGAGGAATTTAAGGAATTAATTTTTGATATTGATGAAAAAGATTCCGATGGAGTGGTTATGCCGATGATTGACATGGATCCTGTTTTTTGTTCAATTAGAAATGAAAAACTTCTGTATAATCTGGCCTTTTTAGGGAAGAATCCTTCTTATAGTACCATATTTAATAGTATAAAGGAGATGGGGTCTGAAGAAAAAATAGATGTTTTAGATTATAATGGCAAACAGATTGGAATTAACAAAAAAAGGTCCGAAATCCATAGAGGTGGATTATGGCATTGGGCTGTCCATGTTTGGATTGTTAATTCTAAAAATCAATTTTTAATACAAAAAAGAAGTAAAAATGTTGAAACTAGTTCTGGATATTGGACAATAAGTGTTTCCGGCCACGTTAAATCTGGTCAGAGAATTTTAAATGCTGCCAAAGAGGAGCTTAATGAAGAACTTGGAATAAATGTAAAAGAAACTGAACTTGAGTTTTTTTCAGAGTACAAAAAATCAAAATATCATCCTGAAACGGATATAACTGATAACGAATTTAATCACATATATATATTGAAAAAAGATGTCGAATCTGATTGTTTTAATCTGGATTCAAATGAGGTTGAACAAGTAAGATTTGTTTGTAGCAAAGAATTGAAAAAAATGATTAAAAATAAATCGATAAATTTTAGGCCAGATAACCCCAAATATCATGAACTACTTTTTGATTTTTTTGAAAATTCCTGATTTTTATTATATATAAAACACCAGGGTTGTTTACAATATATATTCAAAACATTTATATATTATTTTGTGGGTGACAAGAAAAAGGGTTTAAAATGACAAAAAAGAAACTTGATCTTTATTTTGGAATTGTTTTGATTATACTTGCGTTATTTCAATTGCTAGGGATTTTTAGTATGTTTGGCGTGGGCTTAAGCCAAAGATTTTTCTATATTTTATTGGCTGTAACCGGAGTTTATCTTATCTTTAAAGGAAAATAGAATTAAAATATGTAAAAAAATTATTCTTTTTTTGTAGTTTTTTTGTCTTCTGTAGATGATGCAGGCTTTTCTTCTTTTTCTTGAATTGGTTCCTGTTTCTTTTCCTTTCCTTTCTCTTTTTTAGCCTTGGCAAGCTTTTCTTTCTGTTTTTTTTCCTTTACTGGTTTTTTTTCAGCACTTTTAGCTTTGCCTTTTTCTTTGACTATAATTCCTTCTTTTTTAAGAACATCTACAATTTCATTTTGGTCTGCGTCTTCAGCAATCTTTGCCTTCTTCTGTGTTGGTTCAAGATGGCTTGTGTTTACTTCTCTTCTTCTCGTCTGGCCGTCTATAAGCACTTTGTTATTTTCAGTTTGCTTTACAATTACACAATACTTTCCTGCATCTCTTCCTGCTGTTTTAACACATATTCTTCCTGTTGTAAACATTGTGGTCACCTCAGATTTCTCTGGCTTTTTCTGTATGCTTTTTTCTTGAGCATCTGCTGCACAAGACACCGCCGAAGGCTCTTTCCGGCCTTTTTGACGACTTGCTCATGTTTTTCATCTTTGATGGAACTTCTCTAGCTGTTCCAGGCAATGGTTTTTTACATTGGCTGCAGACGTGCTTTGACGGTTTTCTCCTTTTGAAAACTGTTTTATTTACTCCACCTGGAGTAGTTACTTTAATCCTTCTTAAACTTCTTGATCTGAATCTTGGTTCTGGCATTTTGAATCAATCCTATAATCTTTAATTTTTTATGATGGTATATGCTATGTACGCAGAACTAATAGCTTATTTAAAAAGTTTGTTGCTAATCTAATAGTTTTAGCTTTCCTGGCCGAATTTCAAATGCTTCTCCATCCATTAGAAGATTATTGATTATATTTTCAACTTCTTTTTCATCAATCCCTGTTTTTTCTATTATTTCTTCCATATCTGCGCCTTCTCCTGTGTCAATCTCTTTAATAGTTTTTATTACCAAATCAAATGTATTTTTTGTGTTTTCTTTATTTGTATTCTCTTCTTCTATGGGTTCTTTTGTATTACTTTCAATTTTTTCTTCTTTCGCGTTTTCTTCAATCCCAGGGATATTCTCTTCATTTATAACGGGGGTTTCAGACGGCACTTCTCTTTTTAAGCCTTTATAGAGTTTTTCAAGCTCTAGTTTTCTTAGTTCAGCCCATGCCTCTTTATTCTTTTCAATTGCTTTTATTATCTCGGGGACAATGTATATCTCTTCTGAGAATTCCCTTGGTCTTCCAACCAATAAAATAACCTCTCCCATTTTTGGAGGATAATTAAGTTCTTCGAAGCTTCTTACAGTAATTTGGCCGCTGCCGTCATCAATTGAAAAACTATTTCCTTCACTTTCACTGATGACACTTCCGATCACGTTAACTCTTGAGGCCTTTGTATTATAGGGCGTGAGGATGTAATTTGGCTCCCAATCCCCATTAGCCTTTATATACCTAGATTCCTTTATGTCCTGCACTTTTATTTTTACAGCTGTTTGTCTTTTAAAGCCATCATTTACCATATTCTCACTGAAATACTAATTTATTAATAAGTTTGTTCCTAAATTTTTGAGATGTAACCCCTTTTAGGTTCAAAAAGGTCTCCTGAACGTTTAAGTTTTTCTATCGTTTCTTCTATATCTTCTTCAGATAATCCTTTTTCTTCCCCTTCGGAGATAATGTTCTCAATTGATATAGTTTTTCCTTCTTGCTGTTCAAGGTTGTTAATTATCTCCTTTACAACAACTATTTTACTCCTTTCAGAGGTGGTTATTCCTGTAGTTATCCTATCGATGTCAATTTTTCCTGTATCTGGATCTAGGCCTACTTGCTCAAGACAGTATTGTAAAAGGGATATAGCAATTTTTGCATCCTTTTTGGTAACCTTTTCAGAGAGTCTTACCTTTGCTGAAGCTTCTGCAAGCCTTACTAGTGCTTCAAGCTGTCTTGCGGTGATAGGGACAGATTTCATAGAAGAGGCTTCGTCGCTTCCAGGAGAACGCATTTTTACATAATAGTTTTGAAGCTCTGTGATTGCTGCTTTTGTGAGAACGGGGCGTATCTTCTGTCTACAATATACAAAGTACTTTCTTAGCAAATCAGTATCAACAAAGTCTTCATTTTTATTGCTATTGTCTTTTCCTTCCATTGTTTCTTGGTGCCTGCTTAAAAGAAAATTTGCAAGCTTGCTGTCGGTATCCTCGTCAGGCAAGTCTTTGATGGTGAAAATCATATCAAACCTGTTTATAAGTGTGGGGGGAAGGTCGATTTGCTTGAAAATGGTTTCATACGGGTCGAATCTTCCAAATTTTGGGTTTGCTGCAGCAAGAACTGTAGTCTCGCACCTAAGTGTTGCCTGAATGTTCGCCTTTGAAATACTTATAGTTTGTTGCTCGAGACCTTCATGCATACTACTTCTATCTTCTTTATCCATCTTGTCAAGCTCGTCAACCATCAAAATGCCCCTGTTTGCAAGCACCAATGCTCCAGCTTCTAAGCTCCACCCAGATAGAAACTCGTCTTTTACTACGCTCGCGGTCAAGCCAGCACCAGATGTTCCTTTTCCTGAAACATATCTTGATTTTGGAGCAACAACACTTGCCCTTTTGAGCAATTGGGATTTTCCTGCTCCCGGGTCCCCGATTAAAAGCATGTGTATGTCTCCCCTGCTTGAAACGCCATCTTTACTTAGTTTTTTTGAGCCACCGCAGAATTGAAGAACAATGGCTTCTTTAATCCTGTCATGTCCGTAAATTCCAGGCGCTAGGCTTGTTGCCAATTTTTTTAAAGGATTTTTTTCTTTAGCTATTTCTTCAATCTGTTCTTCATCTTCTTCAGTAATAACTATGTTTGTGTAGTCTTCCTCCATTCCTTCAGCATAATTGCCTTCAATCATAAGATCGTATTTAGTTGACTGCCCCCCCGTTCTCAAGACAATTGGTATTTCTTTGACAATTCCAACAAGTCTCACGTTGCTTCCAGGGTTTGTCTTTTTTTCTGACATTGGCTTTACTAAATCACCTTTAAGAAGGACTTTCATTCTTTTTGGTTGTTCTCCTCCTTCAAGGTCTTTTGAAGCTTCTTCGAGAAACATGCCTTGTGCATCAATAAGCTCTTTGTCGACTAACCTGAATTTCCCTTTCCTACCACACCCACACCTTGTAGGCTCTTTGAATTTTTGGTCAAGTTGCAACACATTTATTATATTTCCACAACTAGGGCATTCAAATTTTGCAGATGTTACTTGTGGCCTGACATCTGATTTTTGCCTGACTGTTCCTTCAACAGTAATCAGCTTATTTATGTGTTCTGCGCGGATATTACGAATAAGTATTTTTTGGTCTTCAGGCAAGTTAATGAGCCTTGCCTTAATGTTTTTAGTTTCATTTGGTAAATCTATATTTGTTATTGCTATGTCTGCCGCTTTTAAGACTTCTTCTGGCTCTTCAAGAAGGAGCTCGCTAAGCTCCGGACTGAAGCTCGCCAATTCCATGAAATCAAAGACTATAGAACTTTCGCCTTTTCTTGCGATTTCCATCAGTTCGGCATAGTAATATCCTTTTATGAACTCTTCAAAGTTTTTTATCTGCTCACCGACTTCCATTTTACAACATAGCAAGAGCAAGTTTAACAATAATAATATAAAAAAAAGCTATTATTTTGTCCTAACCTTTTTTAGGTTTGCAATAAGTGTTTCAAGTGCAGAGTGCACTTCTTCTTCGTTTTTTGTTCCTGTGCACACAATTTTTCCATTTGAAAAAAGCAAAAATGTAGCTTTAGCATTTGGAAGCTTATAGACTAGGCCAGGAAATTGCTCAGGCTCGTATTCTGTATTTTCAAGTTTCATAGCCAGAACGTTAAGATTTAAATCCATACCAATCCCGCCGCTCGCAACGATGTTTTGGATTTTGATTTTTGGCTTGATTGTTATTTCGATCCCTATTTTTTTAAGGCTCTCAATAATTTTGCTTATGGATTCTTCAACCTTTTCAAGTGTTCTTGCGCCTGTACAAACCACCTTCCCACTTGAGAAAATAAGAGCAGATGTTTTTGGCTCCTTGATTCTAATCACAAGTCCTGGAAACTGTTCCGGATTGTATTCTGTGTTGCTTAAAGTGGCTGCCATTTTTTCCAGAGGAATATCATGCTCTAGAGAAGTAGACACCACAATATTAACTACTTGGACTTCTTTTTTCATATCAGTATTTTTTTTGTTGGTCATCTAAACACCCCCCAACGATGTATTTATAAACTATTTAAAAACATAACTTATTTATAAATACTTTCATTTTTAAATGAAAATTTTACTAAATTTATATTATTGCAGTGAGACCACCCCTTTGTTTCTTGTGGAAAATTTGGATAATTTTTTATAGTTTTTCATTGTTCTTAGGGAAGATATGCAAAAAAAAGCTGAGAATCTTATGGATAATTTTGAAGTTCAAACAAATAATTGGTGTGGTTGTAAGGATTTATTGGAGGAAATTTTGGATTCTTATAATTCTGCCAATAAGCAAGAGACCTTTTGTCAGGCAAATAATTTGAAAGGAAATGGTTTGTATCGTTCTTTGGATCCATTGTATGATGCGAGTGGTCTTGGGTATGATAAAACTGGCAAACCATTATGCCCAATTCACAAAACTCCTATGAATGTTTTTGGAATGTATGCAACGAAAGAAGGGGATTTTGATATTCTGGGCTGCTCGAGGGGCAGTTGTGGGGAGAAATACTTCCGAAAAAATTCATATAAAAAATGATTCAGCCGGTTGGCGTTGTGAGAACAAGCGAAATTTCTTTGAAGGGCAAAAATAGGCATATCTTTGAAAAGAGGCTTGTTTCAAATTTAAAAAAGTCTCTTAAGGCAAAAGGTCTTTCTTTTCAGGCAATAAAGAGGCTTAGAGGGAGGATTTTGCTTTATTTTGATTCTTTGGAAGTTTTAGACCAAGCAGAGAAAGTTTTTAGTGTAGTTTTTGGTGTTGCCAGTTTTAGTAGTGGGGTTTTGTGTGTAAATAATTTAGATGAAATAAAAAAGGCACTCGATTTGTTGCCAAATCAGGAATCTCGCACATTCAGAGTAAGTTGTAAGCGCCAAGACAAAAGCTTTTTCATGAGTTCTCCTGCTGTCGAAAAAGAACTTGGCGAATTTCTTGTAAAAAAACATTCTAAAATTGTTGATTTGAAAAATTATGAAGAAGAGTTTTTAATTGAAATTTGTGAGGAGGGGTCAATTGTCTCCAAGGGCAGCTTTTCTGGTCCAGGGGGGCTTCCAGTGGGCTCCTCTGCAAGGGTTGGAATTTTTACAGACTATCAATTTGCTGAGTTGGCGGGAGTTTATATGTTAAAAAGAGGTTGTGAGGTTGTTTTTTTGGGTGAAATTGAAACAAGTTTTATCGACGTATTTAACAATTTTAGAAAACCAATTAGTGCTGCGCCTACTGATTCTTCGGGAGTTTTAGGCACTATGGATAAATTCTCTTTGAAAGCTTTAGTAGCGGGCGGAGATATTAGGGATTTTCTGGAACTTAAAAGAAATTTTCCTGGATGCCTTGTTCTTTCTCCTTTGGTTGGGCTCTCTCGAGGAGAAATTGATAAAAAACAAAAATTTCTTGCAAAAAATATTTAACTTGTGTTATTAATCCTTCGCTTTATGTACTATGATGTTGTGTGCCCTAATGGGAATGAAAGAGAATTTATAGAAATGGCTAAAAGGCTAGGGTATGGTGGTATTTGTTTTCTTTATGAAGAAAAAATTCCTACAAATCAAATTTCAGATGAAAGGGTTGTTATTTTTTCAGCTGTTATTGCCAGAGATTCACGAAAAGCTGAAAGAAAAGCAGATTTATTTTTTGCAAAAGAAGTAACGAGCATTAGGAATTTAATAGAAAAAGGTTTTTCAGGTATCATTTTAGGCGCAGAAAACCAAAAAAGAAAGGACTTTATTCATCAAAGAAATTCGGGTGTTGATCATATTATATGTGAGTTTGCAAAAAAAAAAGGGACGGCTTTTGGCTTTTCTTTTAATGATTTAATAACTCCTCCAGGTTCACGCTTTGTGGGGAGAGTTATTCAAAATATAAGGCTGTTTCAAAAATATAATTTAGATGCTGTGATATGTTCTTTGGCCCAAAAACCTTATGAAATGCGCAATCCAAGGGATTTAATTTCTTTGTATGGCTGGCTCGGCTTAATTTCACCAAAATTAGCTTTGAGCAATCTTGGTAAGCTTGTGAAAACGTATAAGAAAAAAAGCAAGGATAAAATCTCTGAAGGAATTGAGGTGGTTGAGTGATTATATATAATCTCTCATTGTTTTTTATTGGTCTTTTTTTAGGGATAATTACTTCATATACAGATTATTATTTAGGCAAGATTAGAAATAAACATTTAGCTGTTTCTTTTTTTTTAATGTTGATAATCATCTTTTTACAATATTTTATTTCTGCTCTTCCAAGAGAAGAGTATGCGTTTTTAGTAATTAATCTTTTATTAACAACTATTGCTTCAGTGATGTTATGGATTTTTGGGTTTTGGACTCCAGGGGATGCAAAATTGTTTATTGTTTTTTCCTTTTTACTTTCTAGTATTTTTCCAACCTCTAAATTTTCCGGTTTAGCTTGCATAAGTTTTTCCTTTTGTGTCTTTATCCCTTTATTTTTAGGTCTTGTATTAATGTCTCTTTTTAAGTTAAGTTTTGAGGATTTTAAGAAAGGGCTTAAATCGTCTTTAGATAAGAAATTTTTATTTTCAATCCCCGGGGTTTTTATAATTCATTGGTTTTTTTCTTTAGGTGTTCTCAAGTCTCTTGTTATTATTTTGATTTTGGCGCTTGTTTACTTTTTTTTCAATCGTTTTATTACTTACGCGATACTCTGCCTTGTTTTTTTGAGGTTTTTATTAGACAAAGAAATTTTTTCGTTTTTTTATTTGAATTATTTTTTAATATTGATTTTTTTAATTTTTATATTCAGGTTTTTTATATGTGAAATTTTCTTTGATGTTTTTTGTAAAGAGACCAAAATTAAGTCACTCAAGAAAGGTATGGTTCCAGCAGAAAAAATTGTTAAAAAAGGTTCAGAATACATCAAAGTGCCTATGAAAGGGAAGCTTTCAAAATCTTCTGAGTTTTTTAAGCCCCGGCCAGAGGGCTTGAACAGAACAGAAATTCTTAAGTTAAAACGAAACAAATCCGGAATTTCTTGTATAAAAATTTACAGGACAATTCCTTTTGCACCCTTTATATTTTTAGGGTATTTGTTATTTGTTTTCATCTCAATTAGCTAAAAAAATTCTTTGGCATATAGACAGTTCTACTAAAGCAGGAAAGGTCTGGTAATTTGTTTTCTTTTATGAAGTGGGTATTTCCGATAACTATTATTTTTTCTTCTATTTGTTTGTGGGTTATTATATAATAATCTTTTTTGCATTTTTTCCCGCAACTCTGCGGGTCGAAATTTTCATCAACCTTTTTATTATCAAATCCGACCATGCACCTCCTGCCTGTCGAAAGAAACATATAGGGGAAGTAAATAGAATAGGATAAAGAGTCGTCGCAAAGAATTTTTTCAGTGTTACTATTGTTGCTTATTTCACAGCGAAATATATTTTTTGATTTGAAAAAAGAGAGCGCTTCATTAGAGTTAGGTCTTAAATCAGGCAAGCCTTTTGTTAAGTGGTTTCCTATGATTCTTCCTAAGACCGGGGTTATATTTTTAAAATCTGAAACTAGGTCAAGTACACCAAAATCATTTATAATAACCTCTGTATCATTAAACTCTGAGTCTAAGAAAGTAAACCTTTTTTTGAGTTTTTCAAGACCTTTTTCGGTGACATAGGGCGTTACAAAACTAAAATTTTTATTTTTGTCAAGTACATATTCAATTTTTTTCTTCAGTGTTTCTTCAGTATCAATTAGATTTTCACAAAATTCATTTCCTATGTATACTCTGTCATAATCATCAATCTTGTGTTTGAAAGGATCGTGGCAAAGAATTGTTTTTTCCATTTTAATAAAGGAGTTTTATTGTTTTTGCTTTGCATGAAAACACAAAGTTTTTCTTAGAGGGATTTGTGTTTAGTTTATCTTTCATATGCTTGGCGATTTTTATGTTTTTAATTTTTTGTTTAGTTGGTTCTTCCCTGTTGCCTAGTTTTATGCAGTTTACTCCTACTTTCCAATAATCATATATTGCTCCAAAAGGGTCTTGGTGGACAGGATACGAAAATATTCTTTTTGCTACGAGGCTGGATTTTTTCTTTTTCTCGGAGAAATGCTGTATTTTTTTAATGTTATCACATGCATCAAGTGGGATTTCTCCTTTCCAGAGCTGTTTGTTATACGTGTAAAAACAAAACCCGTCAATATTTCTGCAATAATTTGTTCCAAAAAAAAACACTTCTGTTTTAATGTCAACCTTTTTTTTAATCTTTTTAATCTCGTCTGGGTAGAGATGTTGTGGAACAACAAATCTTTTTATTCCTCTATTTTTAAAGTAATTGGCTGCACTTGAGTTTAGGCAAGGCGTGACGCTGCTTAGCGTTAGGTCAGCTTTTAAGTTAATTTTTACTTTTTTAAGGGCTTCAATTAAAACAAGGTCAGAAATAATAAATCCATCAATTCCAATAGAATCAATTTTTTTAAGAACCTCTATGAATCTTTTTAAAGAAGAGAAAATACATCCAACTTCATTTATTACTAGGTTAATCTTTTTTTTGTATTTATGGGTTATCTTAATTGCCTTTCCCAATTCCTCTAAGTCTTTTAGGTTCATTGAAGAAGAATTTGGTCTGTGGTTTATTGTTGGAAGTTGTTTGGTTTTCAAAAGTCCACAATAAACTTCATCAGCACCATTTTTAATAATGCTTTCTAACTCTTCTAAGTTTGAAAATGCGGCAACTATTTGCATAATAGAGGTTATTTACTTGTATATTAAAATATTTTTATCTTTTTTTAAATCAATAAAACGAGGTTATAATCAGTTCTCAAATAATGTGTGAGGGTTTCTGGCGAACAGAAAAATATATAAATCATCTTATCTATGAAAGGTTTATGGATTTACCCAAGGTTAAAAAAAAAGTTAATGGTTTTCTCTTGAACGAAGATGGGAAAATATCTAAGCAGGCTGCAGTTACAGTAGGTGGTGCCTTGGGTGTTTTTGTTGGTTCTTCTCTTATAGATTTTAGTTTTGCAGATTCTATCAAACATTCACCAAAGGCGGATTGTGATCCTGTAGTAAAAGGTAATAGTGATAGTTCTGGGCATTGTTGGGCGCATAATAATAATATAATTAATGATTTTAAGCAAGATGCAGTAAAAAGTCAACACCAGCACCATTATAATCATACCAGCCATAGCAGCCATGGCTCCTATTAAAAAGGAAAAAGTTAAATACAAAAACCAAGGCGTAGCTTTGATGACAAAAAGATTCTTAGATTTGGGCTTGAAAAACAATAATAAAAATTCTTTTTTTGGAAAAGGGAAAAGTCGTAAATTTGATAATATTGTTGATGAAATCGAAGGATTTAATTCATGGGATTCTGTTGTAATCTTTGGTAGTGAACCAACTGCAAGAAACGATTTTTTTAAAATTATTTCAAAACTTAAGATAAAGGGTATTAACAAAATTTCCCTCATTACAAACGCCCGAGCATTTAATTATTCGAGTTTTGTAGAAAGATTAAGAGGTATAAAAGAATTGAAGGTTTTTGTTGAGCTCATGGCCCCAACTTTTGAAATGCACGACAAGATTACTGGCACTCCTGGAAGCTTTACACAAACGATAAAAGGCATTGAGAAGTTGATTGAAAAGGAATTCGATCTTTCATTAATCTTTCCAGTAGTTAAAGATAATTCAGATTTGATTTCAGGGATGGGTGAACTTTCATCTGTTTATGATATTAAAAATATAGTTGTTTTTAACCCTCCTGAAAAACTCTTGAATAGATTAATTGATGCTGGCAAGAGGCATCCTCTCTTATTTAGTGTAGTTGGTTTAAAGCCCGAATTAGTTCGCTCGCCTTTGGATTTTTGTTTAGATCTTACTGATTTGGAAGAACTAGACCTAGAAAATGAGCCTTTTTTAAGAGTTTTAAGAGCACTTGAACGCTTTCATAATAATAGCTTGATATATGTTTCACCTGATGAGGTTTATTATATGTTTCATAAATTTTCAAAGGGATATGAATTTCTTGATTTTGCTCATGATTTTGGATTTCCTGTGCCTGTTTTGATGCACCTGTTTAGGGAGCTTGAAAAGGAAAGAATTGTGACAATTGATGGGAAAAGGATAAAGCTTGAAATTGAGCCGTTGGTTATAGAAAATTCAAAAAGTTTTAGAGAACAAAGACTTGAAGAGATTCCTTCTATATGTCAATTGAGAGTTGATGAGGTTGCACTTTTGAAAAGAGCAGACTTTGTCACAGAAAGGTCCTTAGGGAGCAGCAGGATTGCAATTCTTGGAGACGATGATTTTTTTTCACTGATTCTGGCAAGCAAAAAGGTTTTTCAGGAGATTTTCGTCTTTGAGCTTGATGAACGGATATGTGAGAAAATCAAAAGTATTGCTGAAAAAGAAAATTATAATATAAGGGTTGTCAAGCAGGACTTGAGAAAAGAATTCAGTCCCGAACTTATTGGCAAATTTGATGTTTTTTATACTGATTGTCCTTATTCTGTTAATGGCTTTACTCTTTTCTTTTCCAGGGGGTTGCAGCTATTGAAAAAAGAAAGGAAAAAAAGAGGATTTATGTCTTTTTCACCGAATCTTCCCATTGAGAGTGTAGAGATGGGTGTTCAAAAAGTGATAAATGATTCCGGAGTTTTTATTGAAAAGAAGCATCTGGGCGCAATTAATGAAATGCCTGATTATATTAGGCAAAAATATGATGATTTTAGTGCCTTGAAGAAAAATCTTGATGATTATGAAAGCATCCCTCTAGATGATAGTTGGTTTCTCTCAAGTCTGGGAAGAGAAGAGCAGTTGTTTTCTTTTTTGACTACAAGTATGACACGCCCCCTGATTAGGGGTAAATTCGACGGCGAAATATATTATGGTGAGAACCCTCTTGCTTATTATACCGATAAAGAAAGCATAAAGAAAAGCAAATCAGAGAATGACATGTTCAAGTATTAAGGTATTATTTCACACCCATTATATTTTGTGTATTCAAAATCATCTATGGAGACTACGCCTTTTTCTATCATGTCTTGGATTTTTGGCTTTATTTCAATCAATTTATCTATAAGGTTTTTTACGGTTTCACATACCAGGTTAAAACCCTCCTCGCCCCATGGCTTTGTAAGGTTTGCGACAAGGCATCTCCCACCGCATAATCCATAATAGCTACATGAAGTACAAGGGGTTTTTACAAACAAGGAGTTTTCTAATTCAAAGGGTGTTTTTTGGAAGATTGTTCCTAGGATGAAATCTTTATCTCTTAGATTTGTGCAAGGGGCAATTGATCCATCGGTAAGTATATTAAAAAAGTTTCTTCCTGCGCCACATCGAAGCAAAGTATTTTGTTCTTTTATAATATTCTGCATGACTCCAATAAATGGATAAATTTTTTTCACATTCCCTCTTTCAATTTTTTCTAACCATTCATCTACAAGCTTTCTTATTCCTGGGTTATATTTTTCATAAACCCATTTTTCTGGATTTTTCCATGTCTCTTTATCAAAAAAGCACATGTTAAGTTGCCAGTGAATAGAATCAAAAATTCCTACCCTTAATAGGTGATTAACTTGTTTATGTATGTCTGTTTTTTCATCAATTGTCATCCTTGCTATTAATTCACCTTCGAAGCCGTTTTGTTTTATCTGTTTTGCATTATTTATGACGGATTTGTAAGTTCCTATTCCTCTGTAATAATCCGTTAATATCTCGTCACCATCTATGGAAATGAGTATGGTATGCAACCTATTGATATAATTTCTTTTTATTTCTTTTAGAAGAATGCCATTTGTCTGTAGCATAAATTTTTTCGCATGTACACAATCCATTATTTTTTTGATTTGATTCTTGTTAATGAGGGGTTCTCCTCCATAAAAAGTAATATTGCACTCAGCGTCTTTTTCAAGGAATGATTTAAGATCTTCTAGATTATATGACGGGAAAAAAGGAAATCTTCTCCTTACTTTGTTATCTGCACAATATTTGCATTTCAGATTACAATTCATGGTTGTAAATATATTATAATTCATTCCAATAAGAAAAATTTAAATTATATTAAAATTAGGCGGTTTTATGAAAAAATCATTCCTGAAAGTTTGTGATAAAAGCAATAATAAAAACACCTTTTTTGAAAATAACAGCATCTTATCTTTTAAAGATATATGTGAAAGCCATAATGTTGTAATATGCGGGGGAGAACCCACCTTGTTTTCGGGGTTTTTCAATCTGATATCTAAATTATCTGGTTGCAGGAGCATTTCTGTGATAACAAATGCAAGGGCTTTTTCTTATTCTTGGTTTTCCAGAAAAATTGATGGCAATTCTTTTAATGCCTATGTTGAAATTCTTTCTTACGATGAATCTAGGCATGATTCACTTACGGGAACTCCTGGAAGCTTTAAGCAAACTATTGAAGGCGCCAGAAATCTCTTAGATTCATCAATACAGCTCAACTTTGTAATGCCTTTTATTGGACAGGATAAAAACGAGATTATATTAACTAAAAAATTAGCTCATGACCTGGGAGCAAAAAGATTTGTGATTAAGAATTGCACCAATCGTAATTATCCTCCTTTTTTCTTCAAGGAGCTTTCAGACGATTTCCCTTTTGATATTGAAGCAATAGATTTTGAAGATTTTAATTTGCCTTCCAAAATGAAATTATGTTTTGAAATTCAGGATCTTAACCTGATAACTGGCTCTACAAGAATAAAATTATTGAGGATAATTAGGGATTTGATTTATCCAGTCCCTTTTTCTAATCCTGATGATCTTTATAATTGTTTTCATAATATAAATGAATCCATATTGGATTCAAGCGAAAAGACTGGTCTGGGAATAGAGTCCATTTATGATATAAATTCTCTCGTTAAAAGGGAAGGGCTGGTTCAATTGCCTCAACCACCCTGTATAGGCAAATTGCCGGGCCCGGAATCTGATAATAATCCCAATCTTTGCCAATTGAGCCTTAATAAAGAACATTTAATGCATAGATTAAATTATCTTTTGAAAATAATGGTTCCAGGAAGCGATCTGGTTTTATTGGGTGATGAAGATAATATTTCAATTGAACTTGCCAAGACAGGGCACTTCAAATCAATTACTGTTTTTGAGTATGATTCTGATACAGTCAAAGAATTAAAAAAAAAAGGGAAAGATTACCCAATATTTGTTTATGAGCATGATTTGAGGAAAAAAATTCCTTGTAAATTTAATGGTGTTTTTGCTTATATGTATTGCGCACCCCCTCATAATCCTGAAGGGTTTAGGCTTTTTGTTTCAAGAGGCGTTAAGCTGCTAAGGGGTGTGTTTGCAAAAAAGGCCTTTGTTTCTTTTGACATGTCTTTTTTAGATAAGGCCCATGAAATAAAAATCAATAAGATTATAAACGAGATGGGCTTGTTATCAAAAAATATTGGTCTTGAATGTGTGCCTGAATTTCCTAAATATTTGCATAGAAGGTACTCTGACCCTAAATATTTACGTGGTGCAATAACTGATCCCTTTCATATCAATAAGAATGATTTATGGCATTTATCAAAGACCGGAAGAGCTGAATCATGCTTTGAACTAATTGTTCCGACCGATTGCAAGCCGGCAGTTGAATCTGATATACATGAAAATGTATGCTATGATGAAGATATTTTTGAAAAACTTAGTTATTTGGAATGATAGGAAGTTTTTTATTTACTAATCTATCACTTATTGTATGAAAAATAGGTTTCTTGAAAAAGCAATGACCAAAAATGAAATACGTGTATTTAATCATGTTGTTTTCAACAATTTTCTTGATATCTCAGAATTGAGGGCTGAATTTAAGGAGTCTTTGGAAAATCTTGAAAAAAAAGGTATTTTGATAAAGAAAAATAATTTTTATTTTTTAGATAATCCTTCAAAGGTTTTTAAAAACCTAAATAAGATTCTTAAAAACAGTTCAATCGATAAGATAATAGATGAAAAGACAACCCACCAACATATTGAAGTGACAAAAATGGGCGATGAGTTTCTCTTAGAATTAAACAGTAACCCGCAGGTTTGTTCTATTGATGAAGAAGAATATCACTTTTGTATTGGAACTGTTCCATGTTGCTTAGCAAAAAAATTAAATCGTGTTCTTATTCTTGGGGGTGGTGATCTTTTAGCTGCACGCAATGTCTTGCAATTTAATGAAGTTGATGAAGTTATTCTTGTTGAACTTGATAAAAGGATACTTGATATTTTTTGTAATTTGAATTTTCTTGCTGATTGTAACAAGTTTGCTTTTTCTGATTCCAGATTGAAAATAATTAACGGGGATGCATTTAAATGGCTAAATGAGGACAGTGGGAATTTTGATGTAATTATTTATGACTGTGAAGAAACGTTTACTAATCAGGGTGAAGAATTCAACATGGTTTCATACCTTGGGTTTTATGAACTGATGTTTAATAAATTGTCAGAGGGTGGGATACTCACCTTTAATTGTTCCAATGATCCTGAAGAAGAAGAATATTTTGATTATATGTTTGAAAAAAATATCAAAAAAAATCTCCCTACCCATATTAGTAATATTATTGAAAAGAAAAAAAAGATGCATCAAAAACAATGGCTGTTGCATAAATTTAATCACAAGAATGTTGTGCGCATCGACCTGACTTCACCTGTTGTAGGGTTCCATTCAAATTGGTATTTTTCTAATGAAAAAATAACCCAAAGGCGTGGGAATCAATCCTTAGATAATTTTTTCATAAGATAAAGGCAGTTTTCTTGCCCTGCATGCCTATCAAAGGTGCCCGTCTTTACTAATTTATCTGATACTGCAATTAACCTGCAACCTCCTTTGCATATATTAAAATATTCACATGAAGCGCAGGGTTCTTTTATCTTGTCAAAATTAATCAAGTTGTTTTTTATATTGATGTTTTTACCATCGAAATTTCCTATGCTGAACTCATCTACTGCTGACATACAAGGACAAGGGAAAATTTTCATATCCTCCAGACGTATTGCAATATGATTTTTGCCTGCATTGCAATAATGGTTCTTAAGAGGAGGTGCGAAAAACCAGCATTTTCTTTTATTTTCAGGGTTGTCTGGACCCCAGATTGAATCCAACTCAATAGTAAATGAATATTTTCCATAGTTTTCTTTTATTTTTTTATATATCTCATATCTTTCTTTTCCGGTTAAAATAGAATCTTCTCCAAGATTTTTTTTGGCATTTCCTGAATAGCATAATGGGATGAGCTCAACAAAATTAATAGGTAGGTTTTTCTCAGCGAAATCAAGCATATCTTTAATGTGGTTTTTGTTTTTTTTGTTTACTACGAAGTTTACACCGATAGTTTGTATATGGTCTCTGTGGCTTTTTTTTATGTAATTGACAATCTTGTTGAAATCATTTTTGCCACTTGAATATTTATGCAGTTTTTGATTATGTCCATGAAGGCTTATGACAATATTTGTCTTAAGTGAGTTCATGTATCTCAAGTCTTTCTCATCCGGAGAAAATTCTGGATTGATGTTAAGCCATTCGGGGTTGCTTCTTTCAAATTGCTTTGTTTTTCTAAATATTTCTATGGATTCATGATTTATATTAAAATCAAACAGATGAACAAAGTATCCTTGTTTTTTTAGAATCTTGACTATTTGGGAGATCTTTTTGTATCCAACCGGAGAAGACCCTCCATAACAGCAAATATTGCAGTTACGTTGGCAATTCTTGTGAACAAGAGTAATTGTTTTAATTTCCATTTTTTTTCGAAAAGTATTAATATTATATTAAATTTTAGGAGGCGTATGGAAAAAAAACTTTTTGATTTTCAGGCATTGCTTGATAATTTCTCTGTGCTTGATAAAAAGTGGGACATTTCTTTAAAGAGTGTAGATGACCTTTCAAAGGTTAAAGTTACAAAAAGAAATGATATACATAGGTTCTCAATTAATTCTTGCCCTGAAAAACCAGTTTATGTTATGAATACCTCGGGAACTCTTGGGACGCCCACGTTATTTTTCATTTCAAAGGGTGCCTATGAAACACATATAAAAAGGGTTGAAACCATGTTCAAAATATCCGGATACAATCCGCATGAAGTTGTAGTTAACATGACAGAAGACCCAATTGCAAATAGTGCTTTTGTTCGTGGCGGGCATACATTTATTCATACTGGAATGCTGATTGAACAAAACGCAGAAATAATTGCCCAGAAGATTTTACAGACGAGACCCACTTATATGTATACATATCTTTCATTGGCATATGATTTATTCAAGATGATAAATAAGAAAGGTGTTGTGAAAAATATCGTTGGTGTTGGTTCTCTTGTTACTAAAGACTTTAAAAATTCTATTAAGGAGCTTACTGGTGCAGATTTTAAGATGATGTATGGGACACAGGAGTTTGGTGCTCTTGGCATCCAGGAAAATGAAGATGACGAATATTATTCTCTGATTGATGATGGTCTTTATACTGAGGTCATGAATAAATCTGGTGAAATCTCCGAAAACGGTAGTGGGGCTCTTCTTATTACAGATTACAATAATTTTTCATCGCCTTTTATAAGATATTTTGTAGGTGATGAAGTTGAGCTGATGAGAAAAGATGGCAAAACTTATCTTAAAGTTTTAGGCAGATGTGATAATTTTATAAAACTCCAAGGGGATGTCGATTCAAAGGAAGGCATAATTTCAATTATGCAAGGTATTCTAAAACATGATAATTTTTTGATAGAGGTTACAAATGATACTGGATTAAATGACTATATGACCATTTTAGTACCTTCAAAGGATTTAGAAAAAAGAAAACTTATTTCAGAAAAAATGATGGAGTTTTACCAAGTACCTTGTGTTGTTAAAGCTTTAAATTCTCCTGTACCAAAGACACAATCTGGTAAAAGAATTAATATCAATGATAAACGATTTAGCTAGTTTTTTCTATATTTCAAATTGTTTCATTACATTTTTCTTTGATTATATTTTTATATCTTAAATAATCTTGTTTTGTTATTGTTTCGCATATTTCAGAATCAGGGGAGGGTAATGACCCACACATACTGGCATTACCTGTTTTGAAAGCATTAAAAAAAACAGAAATCTCTATACATGTGTTATAATTATTAAAATCATCATTGCTTTTGAAGTAATCACAATATGTTGTGTTTTTTTCTGATATTGCTTTGCAATATGTTTTAGGAACTGCTTCCATGGAATCGCAGCTTGTTTTTTTTTTAAATAATAATTTACAAAGGCTCTTTTGTTCTTCTTTTCCAATTTTATTACACAATTTCTCGTCTTTATCTTTAAGCGCTTTTGAAGAGAAATAGACTGCTTTACAATAATCTTTTTCTTCTTTATTATCAATTTTATTGCAAAAATCAGGGTTGTTTTCAAATAGGGCAATAATAATAGGATCTTTATTCTCTTCATAACACTTCTGGATTTCCTCTTCAACAAACCTTTTGTTCCTTTCTCTGGTAAGTTCGTCCATTTCTTCATTTGTTAATTTTGTTTCTTTCTCTTCATTTATTTCTTCTTTCTCTTCAGGTGTATCTTCTGTTGTGTCTGTGTTATTAGGTTCTTCTGAGTTAATTAGTAATAAAAACATTCCGACAATTAAAAGAACAATCATAATGACTGCAAAAATATATACTTTGCCTGTATTATGTATTTTGTATTTTTCTTGCTGAAGGGGTTGATTTTTCTCGGCCTCTTTAAAGGCAAAATTAATTTTTTCTTTGTTATATCCTGCCTCAACTAGAATTTTTGTAATTTTTTCATCAGAGAAGCCCCTTTGCTTTTCTCTTAAGATATAGTTGGCTAATTGTTCGACCATCTTTTTATAATTGACCCCTTTCTTTATATTTTTTGTTATTTACTTTACGGTGGTTGTAAAAGGTACGGGTTTTTCTCCTGAATGCTCAATGTAACCTTTCCAGAAACCGCAGCATTTTGATTTTTTTTCACACCTCCTGCATTCATTTGGGAAATATATGTCTTCTTCAGGCGCAGTTTTTCCTTTGGTATGCTTATGAAGTTCTTTTGGAAGAAAACAAAGCGGCAGGTGTAAAATTATAGGCTTTATATTAGTTTTTTTTATAACCTTTGTTGCATTTTTTATTGGTTCTATTGTTTTTTTATAGCTAATAAACAAATTGTTAATGTTACTTAATGCTTCACCATCAATTTTCATTTGTATAAATACAATCCTTTTAGCACCCTGAAACTCTTTTTTTATAAATTGAGAAATCTTTTCAAGTTTACTATAGTTAAGTTTTGTTATTATTATTCGTACTTCTGCGTTATATCCTTTAGATATTAGTTTTTTTAATCCAGTAACGGCTTGTTTGAAGCTTTTTTTGGTTCTAGTCATAGCATCATGTTCTGGCTCATTATCTGAATAAAGAGCTGTTGCTATTATGAATCTTTCTTTATTAATATTACAAGATTCAAATTTTTCAAAGAAATTTTTGTTTGAGAAAGCCCTTGCATTGCTGAGTATTAACCCAGATGAACCTGAATTATTAACGTCTTTTATTGCTTTGAAGAAATTTTTAGAAAGCGTAGGTTCTCCACCCGAAAGAACAACCATCTTTTCTTTATCTTTTATTTTTGGGTAACTATCTCTTACTTCTTTTTCTCTTAACTTTTTCTCGGCAACACAGCATAGGCAGTTGTTATTGCATTTTGTTGTAAGTGTAATATGCATCTACATCACTTTGTGCTATGTTCTGTAAAGATTAATCATAAAATTTTATCCATTTTTCAAACACTTCTTTAGCAGACTCATCAAAAAGATATTTTTCAAAAATATAATCAAATTGTGCTTTAAATATCTGGCAATATGTTGTTTGTGGAACGTTTGCAACAATGCTGCCCTGTTCTGCGTAGTTAACTACTGGACAAAGCCCACAATATGGTTTATAGGGGCAATACTCACATATATCTGTGTCGTTAATTGATGAGGATATCAAAGAAGTACTTTCTTCGCAAGAAATAACTTCTTTAAATTTTTGATTCTTGACTGACCCAATTTTAAAAATCTCTTCTTCGAACATTCTCCCTTCATCACAGCAAAAAATGTCTCCTTTATGATTATATGCCATCTGACCGATGACTGCGCCACAGGGGCTTCGCATATCAAGAAACCCTGGGTCAACTTTCTGTAAAATCTTTTGAAGAATAATTGTTGTTCCTCTTTCTCTGAAAAAGATACCTTCTTTATTCTTTTTTATTATGTAATCAAGGCTTTTTTTCCAAAACTTAATAAACTCCTCAGGTGAATATTCTATCTTATCCTTGTTTTTATTTGCGTAACCCAACTTGTTAAAATATCTTAAATGAATTCCTTTTAATCCAAGGCCAAGATATTCATCTATGATTTCTTTAGGATATTTAATTGATTCTTTTGTAATTGTAACAAGAGCGTTCATTTGTGCATTTAGTTCTTTTTTTTTGTATTCTTGCTGGATTTTTTTAATCCAGCCCGTTACCAACTCATGGCTGGATTTTTTATATGGTCTGTTAAAGTCATGGAGTTTTTTTGGCCCATCTAAGGAGGTACATATATCAATCTGATTTTTTATGCAGTATTCAAGTATTTCATCAGTCATTTTTGTAAGATTGGTAACCATAACAAAACGAAGATTCTTGTTATATTTTTTATTCACATTCTTGGCATAGTTTGTAATTTTTTTTATTATTTCGAAATTTAATAAAGGCTCTCCCCCCTGGAATTCTATTGTTACTTGTTTAGAAGGGCTCTGGAAAATATAATCAACTGTTTGTTCAGCTGTTTTCTCGTCCATATCGTAGCCTTTAGCATCTTTTTGAGTAGAAGAAGTCTGACAATATAGGCATTTTTGATTGCATCTTAATGTTATCGCTACAATGTGAAGAGAAGTGCCCTGCCTGAGAAAATTATATCTTGTATTATAATCGTTTTTTATTTCTTCTTTGTTGTTTTTTGTTAGAATTATCCCCTTTGATTCGAGTTTTTTGAAAAGGTTTTCTTCTTTAATGTTATCATACTGGAGATGTTCAAACTCTTCTTTGTTCAAAGCAATCCAATTGCCATGACTTGTTGTTACAAGATATTTGTCATTTATCTTTTTGAATCTGAAAGGATTTATAAGGTATTTCATTTTAGTATTTTGGTCATTCCAAGCGTATAATTTTTGAACTCTTTAATTGTTTCTTCGGGGTTTTCTCTTTTGGTTTTCAGTTTAACTTTATGGGTTTCTTTATCTTCTTTTAAGTCCCCTTCGACAAAATCTTTAAAATCATTAATGGCTGCAAGGATTGCGTTTTTAGAGTATAATTCCTTTTCGAACCTAACTGTTTTCTCCATTTTTGTTATATTTTTCCTCCCACGGGACGAGAATTCCTTCAGGGTCTTCTATATCATCTTCCTGCTCAAAGTCGAATTCAAAACTCTCCTCTTCGTTATCGATAAAATTGTATGCGAAAATCTCTTGGAGAAGCTTTTTCTTAACTTCTTTGTTTTTTTCATTCATTTGCATATGGTGGGCATAATTTATTAGTTGGTTTTTGAATTCTTTTGAAAGTTGTTTTGCGTCTTTGTTGTTTTTTGGCTCGAGTTCAACGATAATTTCGTTATCTTTACCCTTTTTCAAAAAGATATAGGCCTTTTCAAGGAAAACATATGCTGTTGTGTGAAGCACATCTTTTGGGTAGAGCTCTTTGTCAAGAAAGATTTCAACCTTTTCTTTCTCTGAGTTGGTCTTTTCCATACTTGCTTTGACTGGGGGCAAGATATTTAAATGTTACTAATCTTTCTAAAATGCAAATCCAGTAAAAAGCAAAAATTTATATAAAATTTAATCCCAAATTTTTAAAAAGAGGTACAATGGTAAAAGGAAAGTATGTCTTGTTATTTTTAGTATTGGTTTTTTTAGTAGTTTTTGCGACTTCTGTTTTTGCAGGAGGTCTTGATACTGGATACGCAGATGATGAGACTGTAGCAATTGGTGGCGGTGAAGGTGGTGAAGATGATGAAGAAACAGGCATGAAAGGCAAAACTACAAATCTTTATATGAAAATTGGTCTGGCTTGTGTTCAAAACGAAAGGGATGCTACAGGCGGAACACCTACTACTGATTCTTCTTCTTTTACTTGGTTTGATGGTTGTGATAATGTTGATGATGATAAGCCTGAAGGAAAGATAGGTTATTCTTTTGCCCAAAGATGGGTATATAATTCTGATGGAAGGATGAATTTTAACCCGTATGAATGGAGCGAATATAAAAAAGCTGGTTATGAGCCATTTATAGAACTTGATTTGAATTGGAGTGACCCCCGCGAAATTAGATATGAAGGGGATTGTAAGGTGTATGTTTATTCAGCAAATACCAAGTACCCTGGCCAGTCCGAAGATAGCGATAAAAAATCCAAAGGGGGAAAATTTACCTATTACATTGGGAAAAACCAGGATCCTGGGCCCGGGGAAAAGAAAAAGGTTTATGATTTTGATAGAAATATTAATTGGGATGCTAATAAGGCGGATTGTGAGCTTATAGGCGGGGAGTGGCTTGATGATGAAGTTGACAACCCTGAAACTTATGAGCACGGAACAAGGGGCTCTTATAGGTGCTGTGGAGACGATTGGATTTGGCTTTATAATAGGCCTATAAATTATGACTCGTCCATTGATAGAACAAACCCAAAAATTATAGAAAAAGTTGACAACCAAGAGCTTTGCCTCTATAATTTGAATAATTATGGAACACCAGTAGATGTTGAAGGGTTAAGTACAGAAAATCCTAATTATAGATGTCATAAGGCCTATGGCGGAGATGGGAATTCTCATGTTGCTTATGATCCTACTCTTGAGTTGGATGAGTTAACAAGAGAAGACCCAAATAGGGACGGCGTAATGGCTCGATCAGACGATAATTTTTTCTTTGCAGGTCCTTTAAGCTCGAGCTATGAAACAGATATTGGCAAATGGTCTAATAATGACGCAAGCCAAGCAATGTTTTGTTATCATCAATTCAATACTTCTTCAGAAAATGGAGAGGATTTTTCATGGATTTCTATTGAAAAAGCAGCCCAAAAAAATCAGCTTATATGTGAGGCATATTTAGGCTATAACTGGACTGGCAGTAATTGTTGTTTTGATGATATGACTTATAATGATTCAGAAACCAGTTGTAATTCTAAGGAAATAATTTATGGTCTAAGTCCTGAGTTTTCTAGTCCGGAGTTTGAAGAGGACTTTTTTGAGGAATGCGATCTTGCAAGCTTCAGGAATCCTGCATGTTTAGAAGGAAGTTCTGTTGAAAACAATACTGCAGTAATCAGTAACGAGAGTAAAAGGGAAGTTTATAATCTAAATGGTGAATTATTCTTTTGTAACCGCACTCAAGGCAACCAGATTTATGAGGACTTTGAGCATGTCCCAAAATGCGCTCTTAAGGGTCCTGAAGAATATCCTTTTATCTGCGCTTATCATAATGATTCTTGGTATGATACTTACAACGCGAATCAGCTTCTAGGGTGGCAGGACAATGGTTCCACGGGAGAACAGATTGAAAATGGCCTTGGTGTAAGCAGTCTTCCTGAATTTGAAAGTTTTCCTGATAATCTCGATCCTGATGTACAGCAAAAGGAATGTTGTTATTTTGGTTCATGTTGGAACGGCACAAAATGCGTTAGCGCTCAAACTAACAATGGCTTTTACCAGGTAGTTGATAACCAGTGGGGCCCTATGATGGGCGGTGTTACTGAGGACAAAAAAAACTTTATGTGTTTTAAAGGAGAGTGGCTGGAGCGTTCTCCTGAGTTTAATTGGTATTATGATACAAGCCCCCAAAGGGTTTCTTTATGCCCCGACACACATTCTTGCGCTTGCAGTGGTGGAGAAACAGCAGGGTATGATTATAGTTGTGGCGAGGAGAATGTAAACGAATTTGGATGCACGATTGAGGAAAATTTTTACAAAGAAGACCATTTTTGTGAGGCGACATATGATGATTCAGATGAAGTTAAGGATTCAAGATGGACCTCAAGGACAAAGCTTATTGCCCTGCAGCTTAAAAGGCTTGCCCAGGGAAGCGACAACTATACTTTGTTTTGTGATGATATTGATTATGCTGTAAATTCACCCGGAAAATTAAAAACAGAGGCAATGCCTTATGATATTAATAAGGTGTGTGTTATTGAGTTTGATGGTAAAACGGCAATGGGGCTTTCTTTTAATGCAGATAAAGATTCTGAAAATCCTGTTGATAGTTTCCTTTTTGGTAATGGTGATGTTAATAATGGCTTTGCAAGAGTTGTAGAAAACAATCTCGAAGTGAACGGATGTGATTTTGGTGAGCCAAGCGATTCATCAAGTGGAACTTACAAAAAATGTATTGGGGGAAACAACAAAATTTGGGCAAATAGTAAGACAAATTCAATCATATATTCAAAAGAAGGATTAAATATTGGCGATGGACAATTACCAAAACCTAGCCAAAACGGATTTGATAATTTGGTTCAAGAAATTGTGGATGTTGTTCAAAATAATGATGATTCTGATTTGCCTGAAGCAGCCTATCTTATCACTACAGCCTCTAATTTTAATAGGCTTTATATGTTAAAAAAAGGAGAAAAGGAGGCATTTGGCTTTATAGAAACGAGAAGGGATCCTGCAATAAGTGCAGATGATGACACACCTCTTAGGAATTTTGTTGCAGTTAAATACAGTGGATTTACTAATGTCTGCAATGATATTAGCTTTGTAAGGGAAAGAGACGATATTCTTCTTTATTGTAATGAACAAGGAGGGGAGAATTTTGTGCTTGGCAGAAGCAGAGATGCTCATCCAGATTATTGGAAAAACCTGGCTCCGAAAATAAGGGTTATTTAGTCAAGCTCTTTTTACTGATTAAAATGAGATTAAAAAAGGGCCAAGTTATGATTTTTGTAATAATGGGGATGGTGGTTCTTTTAATTTTTGGTTTTCTTTATTCATTCATAAGTTCACTAAAAAAAGAAGGTCTTGAAAGTCAGCAAGAGGAAAAGGCCCGTGCACTTAAAATAAAAAATGAATTTAAAAACTATGTGGGTTCTTGTTTTGATAATGCTGCTAAAGAAGGTTTGCTCTTAGTGGGCAGACAAGGCGGAGTTATATATGATTATCAAGCCGATAATGCTGCTAGATACAGGGGGCCGCCTAAACGTCCATATGGCGAATATATTCTCCCTTTTCTTGACAAGCAAGAAGATGTTATTTATAACGTTAGTTATGGAATTACAAAACCCTCCTTTGATGAAACACATCCTTCGCCACCATTATACCCTTACGGGCCCACAAAACTTGTTGAAGACCCAACTAAATATAGCTCTTCATATGTAAATGTTTTAGGAAACTATCCTCCTCCGGGCCCATTTGTTCCTCTTTGTGATTATAATGGAAGAAATGCTCCTGGCAAGGCTTCAATTGCGCACTCTTGTGAAACTTATGATAGCAGAAATGCTTTTATACACAACTCTCTTCAGGAATATCTTGAATTTTATGTGGAGAATAAAACTACTGCGTGTGTTAAACAAAATGCTTTTAGAGCATTAAATTCTACAGTTAATGTTACAAACGTCAACGCTTCTGTGATGTTTTCTAATGAAAAGGTTTATTTTGATTTAGATTTTCCTGCAAAAATACATACAGAGGGTGAAATAATAAACTCTGATTTTAAAAGGTTCAGCATTGTTGTGGAAAACAGATTGAAGCTTGTACATGAGTTGGCGTCCCGCTTAATAAAAGAAGATGTAAACAACATTTTTTTTGATATAGTTAAAGACGCTTATACATTAAACAGCTGTAGGGAATGGGGGCGCGATGGTAAGGTTTGTCTTAAAGAAGGAATGACTATAGAAAAAATCAGGAACCACTGTAAAAAAACAGAGGAGTTAAATTGTCCAAGTGGTGCCGATTATGATGATTTGCTTGTTATAAGAGATCAAGATTCTTTTTTGTATGGGGAACCCTTTGAGTTCTATTTTGCAATTGAAAACAGGCCGCCGGCTCTTGACTTGATACTTCAACAGAAAGGTAAAGTGGGCTTTATGTACGACTTTGTCTCCTTTGTTGGCGATGAAATTTTAATAGAACCGAAAGCCTATGACCCTGACGAGAGTTTTCATGGAAATAACAGGTATATGCAAAAAGGCTATGATTATGGGATGTGGAAGGAAGATTATGATGAAGCATATAATAAGTTTTTTTGCAGTGTGAATCCTGAAGAATGTATTAGTGACCCTGGTGGAAAGGCAACGGTGAAACAACCTTCTTACAAACCCAATGCTTGGTCTTCATCCTCAGAATTTGAGAAAACAGAGCGAGCGGCAAATTATGTAACTCAAAAAAAAGATTGGGGAGCACATGAGGTAAAAGTAAAAGCATGCGATGATGAAGGCCTTTGTGATTATCAGAAGGTTACAATTTTTGTTGGTAATATATTTGAGAATCAAAGCTTTAATCCTTATTCAGATATTTCAAATAATTTTGCTTCAATTGAAGACCCTTACACAATTGTTTTTCCTAAAGTTGATTCTGGCTCTGAACCTGCTAAATATGAGATAAAATTAGATTCGCCTTCAGGAGAGAATATTTTGACCCAGAAAGATTCAGAAAGATTCCTTAATATACCATTAGTTGATACAATCGGCGAATTGTCTCCTTCCGAGTTAAGGAACAAGGTTGAAGAAGTTTTTTCTGACAAAGGGGTTTACAATATCGGATTTGAATCATTTGATGCTTCCGATAATTTATTGTACTCTTCAGATAACAATGAATTAGAAGTTAAGGAATGCCTGCCGCATGATTCGGAAAATCCTCCGTATCCCTTTACCAAAGAGAATTACTTACAGGCAGACCATGCTTGTTGCTTGGGGGATGAAAACAATCCTTCAGGAAGCTTTTGGGGAACCTTTGCCGATAGTTCAACTGTTTGTTATTCAAAAAAAACAGAGGGGTGTTTTGCTAATTTTTCTGTTCCTGAAGGTGTTGATTATAGTCTTCCTTCCCCTCCGACAGGCATGGATGCGAAAGATGTTTATGAATTTGACCTTGAAGTAAAATGCTCTGGAAATGAAGGGGTCAGTTGTACGGGTGACACTTCAGGGTCTGTAGAAAAAATACAAGAATGCGGCCCTTGTCAGACATGCAAGGCTGGAAGCTCTGAATGCATAAATATGCCTTCGTATGACTTTGTCTGCAATCCTTCTTACGAGTGTTCGCTTGGTGAATTTAAGCAATATAATGTAGGTGGGAACTACTCTTGCCAAGCTGCTTGTGATGAGGAAGGGAAATGTAATATTGCAATAAATTGTAGTTGTGATGCGCAGCATTGTTCTGCGGAATGCGACGATGGCTGGTATCAATGGGTTGGGAATGTTTGTAATTTTAACTGTAGTAACAATTGTGCCTTCCAAGAAAAAGATAGCACTATTTGTTCAGCTCCCTCTTCTCCATCTAATTCATATGACTTTGGAAGTGGCTCTATTTTATTGGGTGAAGAAAGTGTGGGTTCCATCTTACAAAACGATATAGAATTTGATGATACAAACTATGGATCTGTCTGTGTTCATAACAACAAGTGCCATGTATCCTCGTGTTATGAAGATGGTGTTGGTGAATATGAAGGAGATGATTGTTATCCTCCTGGTGTTGCCCAAGGCGAGAGGTGTTATACCTCGCCTGGCCCTGAATGCAATCTAGACGCTGAATGTACCAGTTATGATGTTTTGTCTTTTTATGGAAACAATCCATCAGGGAATACTTGCTATTATAATATTACTTGCCTTGATTCAGGATGGGATTATGAAATAGATACAAGCAAACCTTCTGGACACTACAAGGATGGGGGAAAATGCTATTATGGCTCCTTTTGCCATTCCTCTGAGGGTTGGAAAAAGCATTCGGACAGTACTAAACCCTCTCCAAGTGCAAGTGGAGGTGTGTGCCATTATGGCTCTTCTTGTACGAATTCAGGATGGTCCTATGCTTCTTCAGACAGCACCCAGGTTCCTGACTGCACTAACAAGTGTACAAATACTGGATGGAAGTGTATATAACTCTAATTACATTAGAAAAATATATAAATTAATTATGGTGGTATTATGGTTGTTAGGATAAAATGCTGATTAAAAAGAGGGTAATATGTAGTTTTTTGTTGTTTTTTGTTGTAGTTTTGTCTATTTCTAGCTATGCTGTAGAAGAAACAGGATATTGCTCAAATCCAATTATTCAGTCTGTTTGCTCTGACGATTCTGTTTTAATTACTGAGTGCTGTCCTGAAAATTTTGAAGGATATGGGGGAGCTGGATATCCTAGTGGTGTTGAAGATTGCAAAAATAATTATTTTGCTGCAGATTCAATTGATAATATTGAAAACTGTGAAAAGGGCAGTTGCTTTATTGATGGAGAAGCTAATTGTCTTAAGGGCGCGTATATAGCAACATGTTATTATGAAGGGGGAACGCCTTCAACGACTTCTTGGGATGAAAACCCTCAGTGTATGGAAGGTTGTTGTTGCTATGAGGAAGATAGTGTCCAGGAGTCCTTGATAAGTACACAAGGGTATTGTGGTAATAATCCTTCTTCAACATTTTATTCAGAAATTGAAGACTCTGATGCATGTTCTGCTGAATGCAGTGCTTCTGACCCTGGTGAAGGCGAGCCCGGGGGGGACGATGATGACGACGAAACTCCAAGTGAAACTTCAGAATGCGGTAATATGCCCTATTGTGAGATAGAAGGACCACTGGCAGGATCTTGCTGCTGTGATGGAGAGGTTTGCGAAAATGGAGAGTTCTGTTGTGAAGGATCTTGTTTTTCTGTTCCATGTGATGAGGTATGTGAAAGATCTGAGCCGTGTGGAACTACAGATGAAAACGGCTGCCCTCTCTTTAAAAAATGCTTTCCTAATGGCTCACTTGCTAAAGAGTGTACTCCAAGGCCTTCTTGTACAAGTGGTTTTGAAGTCTGTGACACCCCTGAAGATGATGATGGGGATGGCAAAATAAATTGCCAAGAAGCTTTTTGTGATGGAATGGTTTGCGCTGAAACAGAAGCTGAAAAATCAGAAAATTGTCCGGATAATTCTTATTATGATGCATCAGAAGGTGTTTATAGGTGTTGCTTTGGTCTTGACCTTAATGATTGTGATGGGGAAGATGGCCCGGACACCTGTGGTGAGTGTAATTGTCTGGAGAACCCACGTTCACCTGTTCTTGACCCAATAGAGGTGGTTAGAGGGCAGAGAGGAGTGGACATAAGGTGGCACCTTAATTGTGAAGGCGTAAATTATAGGTTAATGAGATGCGAGGGAGAAGAAAATTGTGATAATAATGTTTTTAACTTAAGGACGCAAACTTCTAAGTCTACTTTCTATGATGAGGGAATTAAAGAAAATACAAAATATTGTTATTATGTAAAAGCAATTTACCCTAATGCAGGGGCAGAAGGCATGGTCATTAAAAAATCAGATGAGAAATGTTTTACTTCTGGAGATAGTGTTTGCATGGAAGTTTCAGGAAGTAGTTTTTGTCTGGATGAAACAGAGGGCTTTGCAGATAAGCTGGTTTTGAGAGCAACTTGTACACAGGAGAATGTTCTTTCCGTCCAAGAGAATTGTATTCAAAGCCATGACGAAAATTATGTATGTAGGGGGCCTTTCCCGCCATATGGACAAACGGATTGTGTTTACCAGTCCCCTTGCGAAGAATGCGGGAATCCTTTTGGTGTTTTTGCTGATTATGATGAGAGTTCTACTTCATTAGGGGAAGGAGGAGAGGGTTTTTGTAAAAATGCACAAACTTGTTATTTTGATTATACTCCTACTTCTATAGATAATTTTCAAAAGTGCAGCCAAGTTCAGACATGCTATGATTACAAAAGTAAGTCTGCTTGTGAAGGCCAGGCAAGTAAAGCCGAGGAGCAGGGTGGCCTTGGTTCAAATAATAAATGCCTGCCAAGAGATTGTAAATGGAAAGATTTTGAGGACCTTTCGACAGGAGGTATTTGTGTAGAAAAATCTGACGAATTCAGAGATTGTCAAAGCTGCAATGAGGCCGAGTACAACGATATTTTTGGTGCTTGCAATGTTGATATGTGCTCTCTTTTTGGGGATTGTTATTTGAGGAACGCCGATTATAAATGTGTTTCTAAAGATAAAATAAGCTGTAAGGATTACCAAACACCTGAGGAGTGCATGGGCGGCTCAGAGCTTCAAGTTGATGTAGAATATGAAGAAGGTAGCCGGGTTTCCGGCACAAATAATATTGAGCAACAAAGCGGCGATACTCTGGGTTTTGGTGTGTGTAGATGGGACGATAGCAAAAATCCCTCATGCTTTAAAGATGCAGATTTTAATTCATTTAAGGATCCTTCTCCTGGCGGCTCGTCTTTTGATATGACTCCTCCTAATACAACAATTCTTTCAGGAAGATACACTAAGGATCTCAACTTGAGCTTTGAAGTGACAGATTTTAATCCAGATGGTTCAAAAGGCTCTGGTGTTGAGCATTGGGATGTTTTCTTTTGCAAAACCAAAAAAGGAGAAGCCCCTTGTTATCCAAATAGCTATCCTGAAAAATTAGATAACGGTAAAGGATGGGTTTATCTGGGGGGCGGCACAGGCGTCTATGAGGTCTATTATTATTCCATGGATAAAGCGCACAACCTTGAAAAAGTTAAGAAAAAGGAGTTTGAAATTGATATGTCTGCTCCAGAGATTGAAATCTCTTCTTTTGTTAATGAAGATTTGTCTGAGTTTATAAATAGTGAGATAATGTTTTTTGTTAATACAAGCGAAAGCACCCATTGTTGGGATTATTTTGAACAGACAACCGACTCGCAAATAACTGGTGATACTTGGGGGGATAAATGGACCACTAAATATTCTGGCCTTACCGATGGAACTTATGAGTATAAGGTTGTTTGCGAAGACAGAGCAGGTAACAGAAACCAGGAAGTTGTTTCAGTAAGAGTTAATGCTGATTCATTTATAGATAACACTTTACCTGAAGGAAAAATAGATTATTCAGATATTACTCTGATGGCTGAAACATTAAAGGATACCAATTGTAAATGGGGCCCTACTCCTAAGGATTATAATAAATTGCCATATACTTTTTCTAAAATGAAGGAAGTTGATGGGTATTTTCAACATACTTCTTCTCCTGATGTAGTTAGTGAAAGCAAAACATATTCATTTGATGTTAAATGCATGGATGGGGACAGGGTTTCTGATGACGAGATACAATTTGTCTATGATAATAAATCACCTGTCACAACGGTTGTTGATTCAAACAATAAACCAATTGATTTTTCTTCTTGGTATTCTGGCGCAGCAGCAAAAAATAAGTTTTTCCTCGCATGCAATGATTCACCTGAAAACGGGTTTGGCTGCGATGAAACATTTTATTGTATAGATTATAACAATGATGTGTGTGTTCCTAATAAAAAAATCTCTCCTGATCAACCCCTTCCTCTTGATTTTTCTAATTCTGATTCTTTCAGGCTTTGCTATAAATCAACAGAAAATGTTTTAAATGAAATGGGCGGAAAATCCGAGACCGCAGTTTGTAAAGAAATACAAATAGATACTAATCCTCCTGTTGTAGTGGTTGATTCTCTAAATGCATATAAAGATCCTTCGAAACCAAAACAAATTAACACTCCTTCTTATACTTTAGAGGGTGAGGTTATTGACCCGGATGTTGTTAATGATGTTTCAGAAAATTTTGTTGATATTGTTGTGGAACATAAAAAATCAGGTAATACTAGTGTGTATGATGATATTCCTGCCAATCCTGATTTTTTAAAAGATATAAGGATAGAAGAAGAGCTAAATGTTATTACTCTTTTTGCGACAGACAGGTCTGGAGCTAAATCTGGTTCGGTGAAGTATTATTTGTATTATACACCTTACGAAGGTGAGATGATCTCTTTGAGCAGGCCTGCTTTTGGTGTTTCTGCTTCGAAAGAATTTGTTTTTGAAGTTGAAACCTATAGTAGCGCAGATTGCAGATATTCTTTGACAGGGCAAAAAAACGAAGCAATTGATATGGTTTCTTATACAGATAGTGGTAAGTTTTTACATAAAACTAAAAAGGATCTTGATTTGAGCTGGCTGAGTGAGAATGTAAAGCATCCAGTGACGGTTTTTTGCAGTTTTGGGGGCAGAGAATTTGAAAAGGAATTTCAGATTTCATGGGACACAACACGTCCAGATATTACAGATGTTTATCTTGAGAGAGTAAGAGAAGGAAATCCTCCTGCTTTGATAGAATTCCCTCTTGAATCAAATTTAGTTGTTAAAACAGATGATAAAGCAATATGTAAATATACAGAAGACCCTTCTTTAGAATACTACAACACTGGACAAAACACCTTTCCTGGTTATTATGATTCAAACTTTTCTAAAGTCAATAAGATTCTATTAGATGATTTAGTTGATGGTAATTCTTATACGTTTTATGTACAATGTGAAAACGCAGTAACTGATGAATCAATTACTTTAAGTCCCAGAAAGACTTATAGGTTCAAAGTTGATACTTCTTTAAGTACTGGGATTGTTTTGGTTTCCCCGAAAGATCCTGTTTCAACTACTTCAATAGAGTTAAAAATAAGAACTACCAAATCTGCCTCCTGGTGTGAAGCAGAGTATAATGGTGAAACAAAAAATATGTCTTCCTCAGGCGAGGAAGAGTTCTCTGCAACCTTTGAGAATGTTGCATTGGGTGAAAATGATTTCGATGTTTCTTGCCTTACTGCTGGCGAAATGGCCGAAGACCACTATAATATTCTTGTTGATACAACACCTCCTTCATCGCCTTCAATTAATGATGGAAATGTATCTTCAAATTTGGAATCCCTGAGCGCCAGCTGGCATGCGAGCGACAACGAAACTGACGTGGTGCAATATAAATATGCAATAGGCAGTATGCCCGGCAGCGCTGATGTTTTAGGTTGGAAAAATACTTCTGATGATAATGCTGTAGCCGGAGGCTTGAATCTTACTAAAATGGAAACTTATTATTGGATGGTTAAGGCTAAAAATGAAGTAGGCTTGTGGGGTGATTCAAGTGTAAGTGATGGTGTGCTTTTGAATCCTGATTCAGACGATATCTCAAATAAGGGCTCTTCTGGAGATACAGGGCATTGTTCAAATGGAATACTTGATGAAGACGAAAGTGATGTAGATTGTGGTGGCAAAGATTGTCCGTCTTGCTCTTTTAATTCAACTTGTGTATTAGACTCAGATTGTGCAAGCACCAATTGCGTTTCCGGCAAATGCGCAAAGCCAACCTGTGATGATAATATAACTAACCAGGACGAAAGTGATGTGGACTGTGGCGGGAATTGCAGTCCTTGTTCAAATGGAAAAGGCTGTAGTGTTGATAAAGATTGTGTCTCTGGTTTTTGTGATTATGGGACATGTTTCGAGCCAAATTGTAATGATGGTGTCAAAAACGGTGGCGAAGAAGGGGTAGATTGTGGTGGCCCCTGTAACAATTCATGTGAATCCATGCAACCTTCTACTTGTGAAATAGATGGCAAAAAGGATACTGATTGTGATGGCATTCCTGATGAATGGGAGCTTAAGTATAGCGAGCACCTTGATATGCATAACGCTCAAGACGCGAATTTGGATCCAGATGGGGACGGAAGAACCAATTTGGAAGAGTATATGGACGGCACAAACCCAACAAAAGCTGAAAAAAGCCAAGAAAAATCAAGTTATTGGCTTTTGATTTTGCTGATAATCCTTATTTTGCTTGGCTTTATTGTGGTTTGTGTTTTATCATACAAATATTTTTATTATA
Source organism: Nanobdellota archaeon (assembly GCA_051819785.1). GTDB lineage: Archaea > Nanobdellota > Nanobdellia > Woesearchaeales > DSVV01 > CAZBGG01. Next base: position 46,087 of record JBNJGV010000001.1, read on the forward strand.
AAATTCCGCCTAAATACAGGAAATATCTTGATGTGGTTGTGCAGCCAATTGCTAGTAGTATTAACAGAGCATTTGAGAAAATAAAGCCATTTTTGAATCGTGCTAAAACATTTTGTTCAAATATGCTTGAAAAATCTGGCCTTGCTCCATTTTTAAGAAAATATGGTATTTATTCTGATGCAAAAGGCAAGGCGCCTTATTCTTCTCCTGCTCCATCACCTAAAATTACAAAAAAGTCTGTAGCATTTACTAAGGATGCCCAGAAACAAAAAGGTGCTTCTAAAGTGCCGGCAAAAGGACAAAAAACTAATCCAAATTTAGGAAATGATTATAAAGATACAGCGTCTACTAAAGAGATGATTCAACAAATCAGAAAAAAGCGCCAGGCAGAAAAACAAAAACAGAGACAAGAGGTGTTTTCGGAGTTTGACGAGAGTACGAAAGAAAAGCAAAAACCTAGAAAAAGGGGGCTTTTTGATAGAGTAAAAAAGGAATTTGATAAATATTCAAAAAAATAAGTGATAATTATGTCTAAAGCCCAAATACCATCACAGATGTTTACATACATTTTAACTTTGCTTGTAATAGGGATGATGCTTTTTTTAGGGGTCAAATGGCTGGGCTCTCTTATGGATAAAAGCGAAGACATTTCTATGGCAAAAACCAAGGTTGAGATGGAATCTGCATTTGAGAAGATAAAAACTAATTTTGGAAGCTGGGAATATAAGGAATTCAGGATTCCTTCTGAAGCAACAAGGGTATGTTTTCTTGATAGAAATTATGCAAAGAACGGAGATTATAAAAGCACCGGCATTTGTACTGAAGGCAATAGTGATTATAACCCTATTATCTGCGAAGCATGGGGAGCAGAGACACAAAGTATAGTTTTTGAACCAATGGATGCAATGGAAATGACTGTAGATGTTAATTATGTTGAGGTAGAAGGTGGATATATTTGCTTTAAAAACGAAAATGGTGTAATTAGGGTTAAGCTTACTGGTAAGGGCAACGCTGTTAAGGTTTCAGAATAAAATGTTTTCTAAGAAAGGTTCAGTAGAGATACAATTTAACTGGGTTTTTATAATTATTGCAGGCTCGGTCCTGTTAATGTTTTTTGTGAAGGTGGCCGGCAATTACAAGTCATCTTCAGAGATGGAGATTGCTACAGAAGTCCTTGATAAAGTTGGTTCAATTGCTTCTATGGGCCAACTCAGTTCAAAATCGTCAAGCGTTATTACTGTGAAAGATTTAGAGTTGAGGACGCAATGCATTGCAAGCTCTTGCAATGAGTATGGCTGTGATGTTGATTTTGATTTTCAAGATATGGGGCTCCCTTCGCCTGTGTGGATGGAAATGGAACCTGTGTTTTCCTCTAAGCATATTAAAGGTGGTGAGCTAATTATGTGGTCTCTTGATTGGACAGCTCCTTATAAAGTATCCAATTTTTTGTACCTTACAAGCAATGGCCATAAATTTGTGTTTGTTTATGATCAAGATTCTACTGGTTCAGAATCTTTTGCAAGAAAAGCCTACCAAAAGTTTTCAGAAAATGAGTATGTAGATGCAGTATTGGTTGAAGAAAGCCAATTATCAACTGTTCCATATAATGCGGAATATCTTGTAAAATTTTTACTCTTTTTTGACCCTTCTGAGAGCCTTTCACCCGACCCAGAAATTTTAAGACATCATTGGGACGTTGAATTTTTTCAAGGAGATATGAAGTCAGGGACAGTTTGGTTCAGTAAGGACGAAGCCGATACAAAAGTCAGGGGAAAAAGCTATTCTTATTATGGCGCGCCTATGTTAATGGGAGCAATTTTTAGTGATAGTTATGAAGACTATAAATGTAATGTCAGAAAGGCAATGCTTAAATTTATCAAAATGAATTCTGTTTATTATAATCGAGCAGATAGACTATATGATCATTTTTCTTCGATGGATTCAGCCAATCCTTCATCCCTTTGCCAGAACTATTTTGGCGCAGAATTGAAAAATTATATAATAGGAATTAACTCTTCAATAAATTCAAGCTATGACTTAGACGATGTTAGCGCGCTTGAGTCAAACCAAGACTATATTGAAGAAAAAAACCAACAAGCCTTGCAAAAGGATTGCCCGAGAATATATTAAAATGTTAAATAAGGCACAAATGAAGTCTCTTGAAACGATTTTTGTATTGTTCATTTTTTTTTTTATGTTAGTTTTTGGGTTTATTTTTTATGCGGGTTTTTCTCAGCGGCAGGCTGGTGAAGATTATGAAAAAAAGGTGGCCTTGCAGGCGCTTGAATCTGCCCAGAGGGTACAATATTTACCTGAGTTACAATGTACAAAAGACGGGAAATATGTGGAAGCAGATTGCATTGATTTGTATAAATTAGAAGCATTTCAGGAACTAAAGGGCGTTTATAAAGATACATATTCAAAGTATTTTCCAAATACGCTTATTACAATTAATCTAGTTTATCCGTGGAATAAGCATAAGGAATGGGTGGTTTATAATTATACAATAAATACTTCAAAGAGTGGAACAAGATATCACATTCCTGTAAGCCTTTATAATGTAACCTCTGATAATTATTATTTTGGTTATGTAATGGTGGAGGCCAGATATTGATGCAAAAAAAAGCTCAATCAGAGATTGTCGGTCTCTTGGTAATAGTTTTAATTATTTCGTTTATTCTTTTATTTGTTTTAAATTCTGTGGTTTTTGATGAGCCCGAATCAGTAAAAGGGATAAAAAATGAAAAATTGGCCTCTAGTATGATAAGTGCCATGCTTAATACTGATACCAACTGCACTCCCAATTCAAAGGTAAAAGATCTTCTTATTGATTGCGGCAAGTGGCATGCAATAGGTGCGACAGATTTAAGGTGTTATGATGGGAGAACCAGTTGTGAATATTTAAATGAGACAGGCGGAGTATTTGAAGTAATGCTTAATAAAACACTTGGAGAATGGTCCAGAACATATGAGTTTATAGTCACAGAGCCTCAAAACTTACACAATAAAATAATCCACAAGACTGGCGGGAATTTAAGCGCTGTTGCTAGTGGAGGGCAAGCTGCTAACCAACCCTTGCCAGTTGGAAGAGGGTACGGGACAATGGTTATCTGGCTTTGTATGGGTGGATGTGGTGAGATAGCATAAGTTTTATATATTAGTTTTAAGAATAGAGTAATATAATAGATGAGGTGATTTTATTGGCAAAAGCACAAGGTTTATCACTTAATACGATAGTAATCGCGGCTTTGGTAGTTTTAGTTTTTGTAATTCTTGCAGCAGTTTTTATGGGCAGGATGAGCGTCTTTACAGGACAGATAAGTGATTGTAAAGGGGTTTGCAGGGACGACCGTTGTGAACAGGGTGAATATGAGATTAGCGGTTCCTGTGGCGAAGACTATGAAGTATGCTGCGCAGAACTAGACAGTAATCGGTGAAAATGATTAATAACAAGAGCGCAGCAGAGATGTCTTTGAATGTTATTGTTGTAGCAGCGATAGTATTGATTGTTTTGGTTGTGTTAACTATCGCTTTTACTACAAAGTTCGGCGAGTTTAACAAACAGGTTGATGACTGTAATGCCAAAGGCGGCAAGGAAATGACTAAACAAGAATGTCTTTCTGAAGGCGGGATTGTGATGTTTAGAATTTACAACGAAGAAGGCGATTCTACAAAGATGTATTGTTGTTCTACCTAAAAATTTATAAAGCATTTTTTTTATAATTTGATTATGTACAATAATACAGCAGCTATAAAAATGCCCCTTAATGTATTGATTGTTATAATATTTGTTATATTATTCCTTGTTTTTTTTGGAATCAGGTTCAGCCAAACCTTAAGCAAAATATTGAGTATTTAATATGGGAAAAAAGAAAGGAATGGAGCAATCGGTTCTTGTAAAATTGATAGGTGTTGTGGCTTCCCTTATTGTTTTGGGTCTTTTGTTCAGGAATGTCTTTGATATAACATATGGAGAGACTGCTGAAAATATTTGCAGAATGTCTGTTATTAGTCACTCCAAAACCCAGGTTGCCGGCTCGCCTATAATGAATCTTAAATGTCCCAGAAAATTTATCTTAATCGATAACGAAGGGTATAAAATATATTATGCAGATGATTTACCTATAGATAAAGAAAAGCTTTCTTATAAAATCAAGTTTAATGAAAAAACGAGCTTTAAAAAGCAATTTTATGAACTTTTAGCAAATGAAATGGCCGAGTGCTGGTATAAATTGGGAGAGGGGAATTTAGATATTTTCCAGGAAGATATTTTTTTTACCAAATCTTCTTGCGTCATGTGTTCAGAGATTGGCTTTTCAAAGGAATTTGAGAAGTCAAGAGATATTGGTAATATTGGCGAGTTTAATGAATATTTAAAAACACATAATTTCACTAAATATGGTATTAATACTAGATATGCCAACTTTTTATACAAAAATTATGACGCTTCTTTTTCCTTTTCTCATTTAGCTTATTTTATACAAGAAGACAGCATAAGTGTTTTATTTGATGATGAAACTGGCTTTCAAACTGATGAATCATACTTAATCTATTTTAAGGGTTATAAGTTTGACAAAATTACCAAATCCTATAAATGGATTGGGGAAAAGATTAGTGGAGAAAAAATAGAAAAAATTTTTCCAAATGATAGGTATTTTGTGTTTTTTAGCGAACAGTCTGATGTTACTAAGGCTTGTTATATGATGGTGAATTGAAAATGGCAGAGCTTAACAGCACACTTGTGAAGTTTGTGATAGGAACTGTGGTGTTGTTTTCTCTAATCTTTCTTGTTACTAAGGAAGCCAATGTTTATGATGATTCTATGGATAAGCAGATATGCAAGCAGGCGGTAAAGTCTATGGCGATAACTAATGTTGAAGGAAAGAATGCTCTTGAAATATTTAATAAAAGAGGAAATAAACAAGTGCAATGCCCAATCATTGAAAAATCAATTAAATCTTCAGAAAAAGATGTTATAAAAGAGAAACTTGCTCAGTATATGTATGATTCATGGGATATGATGGGTGAAGGAAGGTTTGAATTGTTTCCTAGTGAGGGTAGCGAAACTTACTGTATCTTGACTCACCACATAAAGTTTGAAGATGACGCAAAGAATGTGGGTAAGGTTGAGGGGTTTGTTGATTATTTGATGAGCCATAAAATCAAGGGAGAAAGCAGGAAAAAAAGTTATTTTGATTATTTGAAATGCTATAATACTCCTGAGATGAAAACCAAGACAAAAGATTTTGGTGGTGGTGTTAATGTTATCGAAACTACAAACGACTACGGGGTTATGTTTATTTATTCAAAAAAAGAGCATTTGCATAAAGTCTGGGCAGGTATGGAAGGAACCAAATATGGTACCTTAGCCGGTGGCCTTGCGAGTGTAGGTACTTTTTTAGTTCTTTTCCCTGAGCCTACAATGTCAACGAAAGTTGTAGGGAGCGCACTTTTAATAGGCGCAGGCGCAATTACTGGTGGAGTCGCGGGCTACACCACAGGTAGTGAGGTTTCTGCTGACTGGTCAGCTTGTACTATCTTGTTCCCGTATACAAAAGAATATCTTGATAAATTTCAGTGTACATATATGCCGGGTGTTCAGGGATCAAGGTAGAAACCGTAAATGTTTTAAATCCTGAAAAGCAAAGTAATCTTATGGGTTTTGAGAAAAAGGCAGATATAGGTTTTTGGCTGGTTAAGCTTATTATTGCTCTAGTTACGCTTTTTATAATCATTATGATAATTTCACAGGCGAACTCGTCAAATATGGATTTTTTGAATTGGTTGAGGGATATCTTATGAAAAAAGGGTTTGTGATGAATAGCAAAATCATTGGGTTGGTGCTAGCCTTGCTTTTGTTGATTCTG
>JBNJGV010000001.1:52053-73666 GCA_051819785.1 Nanobdellota archaeon
GGATTTTTTGAATTGGTTGAGGGATATCTTATGAAAAAAGGGTTTGTGATGAATAGCAAAATCATTGGGTTGGTGCTAGCCTTGCTTTTGTTGATTCTGGTTTTACAATTGATCTTTCCTAAAACTACTGATGCTAATAGCCGTCTTCATTCTCTTAAATGCAAATATGTGCCATTTGGTTGTGACGAAAATTCAGATGATGAAGATAAACCTGGCTCAGGAAATGATAAAAAAAGCGATTTTGAAAGGAATTATGAAGCGGGATTAAATGATAATTTAAAAACTACAGAAAAAAAATTGTCCGGGTTTAGTGAAGTAAAAAATATTATTGAGAATTCCAAGTGCAAGGGCTATGAAGTAAAAAAAGATGAAACTGTTTATCTATTAAAATCGAAGTTGAATGACAGACCTTATTATCTTTTGCATATTAAAGGCGATGGAAAAGAAAGATACAGAAATGATTATTATGCTGTAGTTGATGAAATGGAGAGTGAAGAGCTTCTTTCTTCAGTAAAAGAAGAGGGGTATACGTCTGAGCATCTGATTTTTATTGATCATTTCCTGACACCAATCCAAAGAAAAGCAATTGAAGATGGTAACGTGAATTTTATGATGCCTACATTGGGTTTTGTAGATAAGCTATGCCGTGTTGAGGATATGCAAAAAATGCCAGCAAATCCAGAAATTAGCGAAGCTGATTGTAAAATCTTTGAAGAAATCAATAAGATAGAAACTAAATGTGGGTGATTAAAATGAATAAAAAAGGATTTCAATTAAGTCTTAATGTGGTTGTAGGGGCGATTATAGCTTTAATTGTTTTGGTTTCTGTAACTATTTTTTTTGCTGGTAAATTTGGTAAAACCAGCAATGAAATGAATAAATGCGCAAGCTTGAGCGGCGATTGTGTGAGTGCAGATCAATGTCCTGGCGGAAGAATAGTTGAGGCTACTTGCCCTGGTGAAAAAGATTGTTGTGTTAAACCTTGCACACTTGCAGGAAAAACTTTAACAGATGACGGGGATTGTGAGAATGAAAACGGCAATGGTGATTAAAGTGTTTTTTGAGAATTTTTAGAAAATGAAATCAAAAAAAGCAATGAGTTATTATGTACTTATTTCCCTAATTATCGGTCTTTTAGTCCTGATTTCATATTCATTTTTTAGCAAGGGGATGGTTTTCAATTTTCTTGATAATGTTGGAATTGTTGAAGATGATATGGACCAAAGCGTTGATTGTATTGTAAAGCCAGGAACAAATGGCGACGAAGATGGCGATGGTGTGAAAGATTCCGAAGAGTGTGACGCTGTTAGAAAAGGTGAATTTTTTAAAAATGAATAAAAGGGGATTTGAACTTAGTCTGCATGCTGTTGTGGATTTAGTACTCGCAGCAATGGCGATTGTTGCTATTACCTCAATTATTTCTGTTGTTCTTTTTTCTCTTTATTCAGAGGAAAATAATGCCCAGGATAGCGGGTTTTTGCGTATAAAAGATGCCATAGAAAGGAATGAAGCTTCCGGGATTGAATCTGAAAAAAAGCCTGCAATAGGCTTTCTTAAAGATAATTTTATTTTTGTTGCTTTTTCAAAAGGAGAAGATAATATTGAAGGCGTATGTACCCATAAGGGGCTTAAAGAGAAAACTGATAAAGGTCCTTTTGCAATCCTGAGCCATGTTTCTGAAGATATACTTATCAAGGCAAATCGGCCTGAAAAATGTGATCCACAAAAAAACCCTGCCTGTTTATGCTTATGCAAATTTAAAAGGGATGCAACCGGCGAAGTTAATTTGAATTGTGTAGAAGGGATGTGTTATATTTTCAGAGATAATCCCGATTTACAGTTTGAAGGTGGAGAGAATTGTGATACCCCTATTATATATAGAAATGATAATGACCTTTATAATTATTGTTTAGTATGGGATGGTCAAAATATTGTGTTCAGGGAAGGTTCTTGCTAACAAAAGGTTTTTATAGTTAATTTTTGTAAAGAAGACTATGTTAGGCAAAAAAGGGGTAAAACTATCGCTATGGTTTTTTGTTGATATAATTTTTATAACAATTCTTATCCTTTCTGTGTTTCCATTTATAAATAATGTTAAGGATAGCACTTATTTTGAAAAAAGATTTTTTTCAAAAGACTTGGCACTAGTAATGTCTACAATCCAGGGAGTTAATGGTGATGTTTTTTCTACTTATTCGAATGAAAGAATTGATTTTCCAAAGTATAATTATAAGTTTAAGAAAAATGAGGTTATGGTTAGTGAAGAGGATTTTAAACAAGGTGTTTTTCATTCATACCCCTTTTATGATAACACATTTTTGCTGAATGCTTATGAAAAAACCTTTGAAAATCCAGAAATGTTGTATTTTAGTAAAGGTCTTGATGTTTTACAAGTTTACTCAGAAGAAGGAGAAAAGCACAGCACCAAGCTTAATTGCCCAACAATCCAGGGAGATTCTATAAAAGAAAAGGGAAGGGTTTTTATTGTCCAGATTAATTCTCCTAAAGAAGCTAAAAAGTTAAGCAACTCGCTTGAAAATTCTGCAGTCTATAAACCCCGTAATTTGAAATCAAGTCTTGAAACATCTGTTTTGATTGTATTGAATGCGAAGGAATCAGATGACAATAATTTAGAAATATTCTATCTTAATAATGATAAAAGAACGTATTCTTTGGGCTGTAATATGAAAAATGAATTGGAAGGCTTAAAAAATTTCGCTTCGGTTAGGTTTTTACCAGGCCTTAGCAAATTCCGGGAGGTAAAAACCGAGGGTTTCTTGGCCTTATATATTAGTATTCAGTATAATGATGAAGAGCTATTGGATTACCTCGGCTTAGGTATAAAAAAGGGAATAAGAAAATATGATGAGAATGTTCAATAAAAAGGGAGACGTGACATTTCGCTCTATAATGTTTGTATTTGTTAAGTTTATAATAGTTATTTTAGTATTGTCTACCATAATTGGCTTTGTTAATCGGTTTGTTTACTTTGATTCAGACACAACTTCTCTTGAATCTGAAATTTTTTTTCAATCCCTTATGCGCAGCCCACAGGGCCCTTCCTTTTATGATACAGAGGCTAAACGGCTTTATCCATATACTGTTGACTTAGACTTTTTTACTGATTATAAAGGGCAACTTGAGAAGGTATTTAATTATTCCAAAGATTATATTGCTGCGAAAATAACTTTACAAGGAAATGATGGTAAAAGCGTTATCAATGGGCAAAAAATTGAGCCGGTTTATTATAATAAAAAAAAATACGAAATATGGGACGAAATTGCTAAAATGAAAATCAAAGAGACCTCTAGAGGCACTGGTCCAGGAGATATAAAAAATTTTAATAAGCAATATTATGTTACAATAAAAAAAGGAGATAAGATTTTTACAGGAAATTTAAATGTAAGAATACTGATGCTCAAGAGTTGATGAATATGAATAAAAAAGGAGTTGCAGAGCCAATTGTCGATATCTTTATGTTTTTTACAGTGGTTCTTTTGTTTGTTGTTTTTGGTTTTATATTCTCCTTTATGACTGAGAATCATGTCTTTAAATTTCAAGAAAATAAAGGGTCTTTAGACGCAAGAATTGAGCTCTTGCAATTACTAAGGACGCCTATATCTTTGGATGGCTATAAAACAGATTATGCGGGGTATATTGCGCTAGCCTATAATGATAAAGATCTTCAGGATAGACTTAATGATGACCTTGACAAACTCCTTGAAAAATTTGTTAAAAAAACAAAAGCAGATGCAGCCAGGTTATTGATTTCTGATTACAAAATTAGTTCAATCGGAAGAACGCAGATGAGTATAACTTATGGTAACTTTGAAAAAAATATAGATGCGCCTTCAAAAATTGCACAGTCAGTTGAACGCCATGTTTCAATTATTAAGATTCCTGGATTTAAAGATGAAAAAATTGTATTATCCTTTGAGTTAAAAAATGAAAAATAAAAAAGCACAACATATTTTCAGTGTATTGCTGGTTTTTGTAGTTTTTATTGCCCTTTTTTCATTGGTAGTTATTGTAAGCTCAAAGATGGAATTTAATCAAAGAATAGGGGAAAATCAGTTTAAGATAATCAAAACTGCCCAGAAGGCAAATGAAATTCTTTTTTATCTAGATAAATCTGTAGATATTTCTGCAGATATAGCAGAAAACATGAGTGCAGCCCAAGGCGGGTTTTTGGAAGCCTCAGAATGTGGCAAGTTTCATGGCTTTAATTTATGGAACTGTGAAAATGAAAAGTTTTCTTTTCCAAAAATAAAATCTACATTTATTGATATTTTTGCAAAAGAACTTGATAAAAAACTTGAAAACCATAATTACCTATTTTCTACAGTGAGCTATCATTTGTTTTTTTTAGATGAAAAACTAAAGGGGAATGCGCTTTTGCCTTTGCAAATCAAAGCCAAAGATTTCATTGATTCATCAGGAATCGGAGATGAAAATATACAAGTAGCCTATGACTGGGAAAATGGAGGGAAGGTTTTGGCAGACTTTGTCTCAGATTTTTCTGTTAAATATAATTTGCCTTATGTATGGGGCGGGGTTTCTCCCTATTCTTATTCAACTACAATTAAAAAGAAAAAGCAAGGCGACCCTGTTTTTAGGAATGCATATATTCCTGAGAAAATCCCTTCCGGAAACGAGATGTCCGGACAAAAACTAAAAGCAGGATTTGACTGCTCTGGTTTTGTATGGTGGTCTTTGAGGCACCTCTCTTTAGATGTAAAGAGAAAAACTGCAGCAGGGTTTTATTCATGGGCTAAAGAAAATGGTAATGCTGTTTGTGACAAATTTGGTGATTCTAAGTGTACATGGGATAAAATTAAGGAAAAAGCGCGCCCTGGCGATCTTTTGTTTATTGATCCTTGTGATTCAAGAAAGATTTGCCATATAGGGATTTATGTGGGTGGCGGCCAATTAGTTGAAAGTGCTGGCGGGGTTGGTTTAGTAAAAAGAGATATCCCTGAAAACTATATGCCTGGAAATGCAAAAGAAATTGCAGCGGTTTACAGGCCTAATTATGCCTTACTAGATAAATTCAAAAAAGAAAAAGAAAAAGAAAAAGAAAATGGAGTGAATTCGGGCAATACACCAGATTTTAATTTTGTTTATGATAAGCCTTCAACAGGCGATGAATTGATTTACTCAGTTTACCCTTCTTTTGTATCGGAAGGAATAGATATTGGTATGTATGAAGAGCTTAAAAAGGCATCCCTTTTCCTTATAGATAAAGTTAATGGTTGTAATTCTGACCTTGATACTTGTATTGATAATTATTTGCCAGAGATTAATAGTAGGAGAAATTGGAAATGGAGTACAGAATGTGGTTCAAATATAGAGAAGTTTAAAAATTCTATTTCTGACGAATTTAATAAATGCTTTAATACTCCGGATAATAATTGTTATTGCCGGATAAATTCTCCTAAGGGTTTTTCAAATTTCAACGAGGACTTCTTGCTGAAAAAGGAAATTTCAGAAGATATATTGATTTCAAGAGACATAAATGATGTTGAAGAACTTAACGGGATTAATAAGGCATTGAGATCTGATAAAATAACCCGGAACAAATTTAGTTTTCTTGAAGTCAAGGAAATTTTTAATGGCTTAAAATGCCTCCAGAGAATCCCTAATATAAAATCCCCTGAATTTAATTTATATCTTTTTGAAGGCAAGTTAGACGAAAAACCTGTTTATATTATCTTTAGTGAAAAGTCTGCGAGCCTTTCTGTGTTTGTTGAAAAAAAATCAGATAAAAAATACTACAAATTTTATGAATTACCAAGCTCAAAACTAAAAGTTATGTTTCTTGATGAGGGGTTGTCAAGTAGCTCTTTGAATGGGGATTTAATAACAAAGAAATGTCTTGCTGATAATAAGTGCTTGTCTAAGACTCTTAAGGATTATATGCAAGATGCTTTAAAGGGTTGCCCTGAAAAACCTAAGAATGGCAATTTAAAAATTGCTCAAATGGGCAAAGAATTAAAGCTTCTTAAGCCGGTTACAGATTTTTCGTTTTCAGTTGAATATTCTGATTCTGATGTAAAGATTAATATAAAAAATGATGATCATAAATTTGAGTATTCTGATGATATATTTGTTATTAAGAATTCTGGAGAATATGCTTTAACAACTTCTGAGCAGTTAGGGGAGCTTAATTATGATGAATGTGCTGGAGGAAAAATTAAAAAAGCAACCCTTTGTGTTGAAACCTCCCGAAAAATGCCCCGGATGAATAGTAAGGGTGTAGGGTTTGAAAAACTTATATACAATTTTGCTCTTTATTTTTCTGGTGACTAGGGATTTTAACCCAAAAACTATATAAATGCTGTTTAAATACCTGAAACTTGGTGGTGCTTTTATGATAAATTTACCTTATTCCGAAATAATATCAAAAATCAAGGAAAAATCACAGCTTTCTGAAGAAGATATTGAAAAGAAAGTTAAAGAAAAGATGGATCAGTTGTCAGGACTTATTTCTAAGGAGGGTGCAGCTTATATTGTTGCTAATGATATAGGTGTTCAGCTTGTTCAGGCTGGAGGAGCAAAAAAAATAAAGGATATATTTCCAGGAATGCGTGGAATAGAGACAACAGGAAAAGTAACAAGGGTTTTTCCTATTAATGAATTTGAGCGTAATGGCAATAAAGGTAAGGTGGGTTCCTTTTTAATGGCTGATGAAACGTCTCAGATACGGGTGACTGCGTGGAATGATATGACTAGCATACTCTCAGACCTTAACCAGGGAGACATTGTTAAAATACAGGACGGTTTTATTAAGAATAATCAGGGCAGGACAGAAATACATGTAAATAGTAATACTAAATTTGAAAAAAATCCTGAAGGTGTTGAGATTAGTGTTGAAGTCCCTGAACAAGGGATGTCCCAAAGTCCTGAACGTAAGAGTATTTCAAAATTGGCTGAGAACGATTTCAATGTTGAGGTTATGGCAACAGTGGTGCAGGTTTTTGACCCTAAGTTTTTCCCAACTTGTCCGACATGCAGTAAAAAGTTGACTCAGGCTTCAGGAGATTATAATTGCCCTGAACATGGTGTTGTTACACCTAAATTTGGTGTGGTAATAAATATTGTATTAGATGATGGAACGGATAATATAAGGGCTGTTTTTTTTAGGGAGAATGTTTTAAGGTTATTTGATAAAAATGAAGAAGAGATGGATCAGATACGACAGGCCCCTGATAAGTTTGAGTCATTAAGGACAGCCATTCTTGGTGAGACTATTAAAGTAAGGGGTAAGGTTTCACGAAACCAGATGTTTGATAGATTGGAGTTAGTCGGGAATATGGTACAGCTTGAAGTTGACCCTAAAAAAGAGATAGAGAATATTAAAAACTCTGAAGAAAAGGGCGAGGATGTTATTCCCTCTGTTGACGATTTATAATGCTTTTTAAGACACATTTGGCTTTTTCTTTTTTCCTGTTTATGCTTTTGTGGCCCCTTATGCCTGTTAGTGTATCTAAATGGGTTTTTGCAGTGATTTGGTTATTTTTTTCTGTTTTTCCAGACATCGATTTGGCGAGCTCAAAAATAGGCAGATTTTTCCGTCCGTTTGGCTGGATATTTAGGCATAGAGGTTTTTTTCATTCTTTTCTCGCAGCGATAGTATTTACATTATTGATTGGTTTTTTTGCTTTTGATTATACTTATGCGGTTTTTTTTGGGTATGTAAGTCATCTTTTTCTTGATATGTTTAATCACCAGGGAATTGCACCATTTTTTCCCTTTTCCAGATTCAGATTTAAAGGCTCAGTAAAGGCAGGAGGCGTTTTAGAAGCGTTTGTGTTTTTACTTTCATTTATTGGTATAATTGTCTTAAGTTTTTGAATTATTACTATTATTATTTTAGTCTGTATATTTTCTTTAATGAAAACAATCCCATACATAATAATAATATCTGATTAATCAGAAATCCTTTGAAATAACCTTGTCTTTCAAAAACACTATATATAAAGCCTACTATGTCTTCTTTTATGAAGATTGCAGCTAATATATTCAAAAATGAATTAATTACAAGAAAAATGATTATTGCGTAAAAGAGCCAATAAAAGGTTTTGTATTTTTTCATTATCAGAGGGATTGCGGCTCCAAGGGCAAGAACAAATGCCAGGGTGATAATAAAAGCAATCTTACCTTTAATGAATATAAGCCCAAAAAGAACGGTATGTGGAACAAAAAGCTGATTAGCCAAAATTATTATAATTATAAATAAAGAAGCGATTATAAATTTAATTTCTGAATTAATATTTTTAGGCATTGTTTTTAAATTTATGATTTATTTTATTTTGTATTTTTCATCTTCTTGAGTAATTCTGCCTTCCTTCAGGAGAGCGTTAAGGTATTTTTTTAGATATTCTTTTTCAATTCCTGAATTCTTTTCAAGCTCTTCTATATTTTTCTCTTCGTCTTTTAAGAGTGTTAATATCATGTTTTTTACTAGTACAATTGAATTTTTACTCATCTGTTTGTTTTCGATATTAAGCCTCTTAAGTTGGGTACCTATCTGGTGAAGCTTGGCCAATAAATCATTAATAAAGCCTGTAAAATCTCTTGCTTCATACTCAAAAGTGTCCGGTTCAATTATTTCAATTGATGAAGGCATATAGTCTATACAAAAATAGGATAAGTTCTCTATTCCTTTAATTTTGAGTTCTACTTCTGCAAAGACGTTGTAAAGCTTTGCTTTTTCGGTTGATTCTTCTGATTCCTTTGCTTTTTCAATGTGGCTATCATTGAGTTTTATCTCTTTGTAGTCTGTTTCAATTTTGTCTACATATTGTTTTATGGTATTTTCAATATGTTCTTTAGGGGAGCCTACCATCTCTATTATTGCTTTTGCAATTATTTCTTGTGCCATAGTCCCCAAAAACCCAGACTCTTTTAAAAAGTTTTCTAATACTTTGCTTTGAATAAATAACATACCCTACTGTCAAGAGAAAAAGGCTTGCAACTAAGTACTTTGATGAAGAAAGGCTTTTGGCCTCAATTGATTTGAATATCGTTTCTCCAGTTATTTTGTTTTCAGGGGTCGTTTTTTTATTCTGTGTTATGGTATTTGCTTTTTCAGAAATATATTTTTTTTCAGAGTTTTTCTTAATGGATTTTGTGAAATTCATTTTCAAAAGACTCGCGTCTTTTTTTTCATTATCTTTTGTTAATTCAAGTACATATAAGTTATATCCTTTTTCAGCGGGTGCGCTCATTTTTATTTTCTTGTTGTTATTTATTTTGTACTCTTTTGTCTTATTCTTTGTATGAAGCATTACTTTGTGTGTGGTGTTTATATTGTCAAAAGTTGCATAAAAATTGATTTTTTTATGGTAATTTTTCATCATTGAATAGAAGCTTTTTATTCCTGGGAGCTTTTTTTCAATAATCTTTTTTTCATAGATTTCTTTTACTTGGCAATCAGTGTTATTTTCAACAAAAATTGTTTCTTCTTTTCTTTTACCAAGGCCATCTATTACTAATTTATAGCTTCCTTCGTTATATCTCTGGTTGCAATTCTCTTTTAAAGCAATAGGTACAGTAATCTTTGTTTTACTATTTTCTTTGTGTATGTACAACCTGGTTTTTTCACTGATTATGTTATGCTCTCCTCTTGCATAGCACTCAATACTGTATTTTCTTGTTTCTCCTTTGTTTATTTTAAGTTCTACTGTGAATACTTCCCCAAACTTAACGCGCCCATCGCTTCCAGAATTAACATCAACGATCTCTATGTTTGTTTTAATTTTTTCTTTATTTTGTTTGGTTTGATTAATACCAATAAGTTTTTTAGATTTATTAGTGATTGTTTTTGTATCATTACACTCAACGTTTATAATTGACTTGATTAAAATTGCTTCGTGTTCTGTTCTTGCTGTCCAGCTCTTCTGGTTTGTGTTTTTGGTTGTATATTCGCTTTTTTCAATCTTTCCATTTAGACTTTCGATCCAATATTTTATTTTAAAAGGATAACCGTTAGTTTTTACGTTATGTTTAAAACTTATTTTTTCTCCAAGTTTGTAAATTTTTTTATCTGTACTTGTGTTGATTTTTGCTTTACAGACTTTCTTATCTTTTTTTTCAATGTCTTTTGTTTTATTTATTTTTGTTTCATTGCTGACATTATAATTTGTTTTATTTATACTGTGGTTTGTTGTCAAGTTTTCTGTTATGTTCTTTGGTGAATAGTTGTTTGGCAGGCAAGGTGTTATTTTTTTTGCGCTATTCCAGATATTTTCTTTTTTAATTATTGAAGTTCCCTCAACCTGGCTTGAGTAATTCATTGAATCTTTAAGTGTGTTATTCTGATATAGTTTTATTGTATCGCGATCATTATTCAATCCGTTTCCTATTGTTGCTCCAGCAGAGTATATACTGCAATTGAGATTTGAATGATTAAAATCTTTTTCAGTTATAAGTGCATAGCTTGAATTTACTATTTTTACTGCTTTTAATGTATCGTTATCTTGGATATCAGAGATTGTCCAGTTTTCAAGATTTTCAAAACCATCCAGATAAATCTCTACAAATTCTTTATTGTTGTCACTTCCGTAAGGATTGAATAGTACTTCATTTATTTGTACTCCTAAAACCGGGCTGCAGAGTAAAATTAATAAGACTAAAAATTTTTTCATATGAAATTTTAGAGCGAAAAGTAAAATATTTTTTTACCCTGTTTTTTTGAAATTTTTTTATTATTAAAAGAAAATTTATATTAATTTACAAGGGTTTTACATATTAGGATTATTTTTTTGTTAAAATTAAAGAAATTTTGAAATTTTTTTACTCCCAAACACCTTTAATTGCTTTTCCGCAATCACAGATATGTTCTTCTTTTGACCCATTTTCTCTATCAAATATTAATTTTCCACAATTTGGACAATACGTGTTTGTTGAGTCTTCAATTCTTATGTTTCCTATGTAAACATAATCAAGGTATTTTCTTGCAATATCCCTGGCTTTCAGAAGGGTTTCTCTGGGTGTTGGGTTTATATCTTTCATCTTGTGCATTGGAATTGCTCTTGAAAAATGGATGGGGACATGAGGCCCTACATTATCTTTTATCCATTTGCACATATCTTCAATATCTTCCGATGAATCGTTTTCACCTTCTATTATGAGGTTTGTTATTTCGAGCCAGATATTTTTGTATATTTTTATGGCTTCAAGTATTGGGCTGAATTTAGAATGGCAGACCTTATAATAAAACTCTTTATTGAAAGCCTTTAAATCCACATTTACTGCATCCATCACTTTGCAGAAATCTTCTGCAGGGGCACGATTTATGTAGCCGTTTGTAACAAGTATATTCATCAGCCCTTTTTCTTTGGCTAATTTTGCAATATCTGTTGCATATTCATGAAATATTGTCGGTTCGTTATATGTGTAAGAGATTGATTTGCATCCTTTATCTAGGGCAAGCTGAACAACAACTTCTGCAGGTAAATCTAACTCTTGCATCTGCCCTGGAAAAGCGGTTGCAATCTCCCAATTTTGACAATGTTTACAATACAAGTTACATCCGACAGTCCCTATAGATAGTGTATTTGTTTTTGGGAGAAAATGATATAAGGGTTTTTTTTCAACTGGGTCTACATTTATGGAAACAGCTTTTCCATAGTTCATACTATATAATTTATTGTCTTTAGCTTTTCTTACTTTGCATCTACCCGTGCTTCCCTCTTCAATGTTGCAGTTATGAGGGCATAGATGACAGTTTATCTTTCCTGAAGATGATTTCCAGTACTTTGATTCTTTCATTTAATATAAGAATTAATAATTAGTTTAATAATTTTTGGTGTCTTCAATGAACTCGTCCCAACTTTTAGGCATAATGTTTTTTGGATTTTTTGTACAAAATGATTTCACAAATGATTTTGCTAGCTGTACATTTGTTATTAGTGGGCAATTATAATCTATGCATAGACGTCTCAAAATATAACCCGGAGTTGTGTCTTCTCTATTTTCTATGCTAGGTATATTTATCACAAAATCAACTTCTTTTTCAGTAATGATTCTCTTTACTTGCTGATTTTTTAAGGTATTTTCAACCAGTTCATTATTGATACCATATTTGTCAAGGAATTTTGATGTATTAGTTGTTGCGAAAATCTTTAGACCCAAATCATTTATTCTTCTGGCCGTTTTAAGCATATTGTATTTGTTTTTTTCTCCTCCTATGCTTAATAGTACTCCTTTTTCAGGGATACGGTAGCCGGTTGATATCATTGAAAGAAGCAAGGCTTCAGCCAAGCTATTGCCGATACATCCCACCTCCCCGGTGGATGTCATTTCAACATCAAGCACCGGGTCTGCTCCTTTAAGACGCGCATATGAAAACTGTGGTGCTTTAACTCCCACATAATCCTTGTCAAGGGAGAGCTTGGGCGCAGAAAATTCTTTTTGCATAATTGCCTTTGTTGCTATTTCAATCAGGTTGCATCCCATTATTTTTGATGCAAAAGGAAAACTTCTTGAAGCCCTGAGATTGCATTCGATGACTTTGAGCATATTGTCTTTAGCAAGGAATTGTATATTAAGAGGCCCATTTATTTTAAGCTCTTTTGCAATCTGCCTGGTCCTTTTTTTGACTTTTCGGATTGTTTCAAGATATGTCTTTTGAGGCGGGAGAACAAGGGTAGCATCACCTGAATGCACTCCTGCGTTTTCAATATGTTCAGAGATTGCATAAGATATTATCTCGCCTTTTTTTGCAACTGCATCCATTTCGATTTCTTTTGTATTTATGAAAAATTTGCTTATTACGACCGGGTGTTCTTTTGATACATGTGAAGCAAGATTGAGGTAATTTTCAAGTTCTGATTCATTGTATGCAACATTCATGGCACTACCTGAAAGGACATATGAAGGTCTTATAAGAACTGGGTAATCAACTTTCTTTGCAAATCTTTTTGCTTCACTTATTGTTTTTAATTCTTTCCATTGAGGTTGGTCTATACCTATCTTATCTAGAATCTTTGAAAATTTGTGCCTGCTTTCTGCCCGGTCTATGTCTTTTGGGTTTGTTCCAAGTATTTTCACATTGTTTTCATCAAGCTTTAATGCAAGATTATTCGGGATTTGACCGCCCATGGAGATTATTGCTCCTTGTGAATTCTCTTTTTTATAGATTTCAGTTATTGTTTCTACACTAAGCTCATCAAAATAAAGCTTATCATAAATATCATAGTCTGTTGACACTGTCTCCGGGTTATAATTTATCATTATGGTCTTATAACCTTCTTTTTTTAGAGTCTCTGCACAGCTGACACAACACCAGTCAAATTCCACGCTGCTTCCTATCCTGTAAGCGCCTCCCCCAAGAACCATTACTGGCCTATCCTTTTCGGCAGCTATGTCGTCTTCAGTTGCATGATAAGTAAGATAAAGGTAATTTGTCTTTGCAGGGAATTCTGCAGCCAGGGTATCTATCTGTTTTACTTTAGGGAAGATTCCCTTGAGGTGCCTTGTTTTTGAAATTTCTTTTTCGGTACAGTTGAAAATTACTGAAATTTGTTTATCTGAAAAACCTGCCTTCTTTGCTTGAACAAGTGTTTCTTTGTCAATATATTTTAGCTGTTTTATATTTTTTAGTCTTTCTTGGATTTCAACGATGTTTTTTATTTTGTATAAGAACCATTTATCAATTCCTGAATCCTTACTTATATTTTCAACCTTATAACCTTTTTTTATTGCTTTTGAAATTGCAAATAGCCTCTTGTCAGTGGGCTTTGAAATCAATTCTTTTAAGTCTCCTAACTTGATTTCATTGCCAACGATACCATAAAGCCCTACCTGGAGCATCCTTACGGCTTTCTGGAGGCTTTCCTCAAAGCTTCTCCCTATTGCCATGACTTCTCCGACAGATTTCATTTCGCTTCCAAGCGTGGTTGAAACCTTATTGAACTTATTTAGATCCCACCGCGGTATCTTTGTGACTATATAATCAAGTGCAGGTTCAAAGCAGGCTGTTGTAGTGCGGGTTATGCTGTTTTTCAATTCTGTAAGAGCGTATCCAAGTCCTAGCTTTGCTGCGATAAAAGCGATAGGATAACCGGTTGCTTTTGATGCAAGCGCAGAACTTCTGCTTAACCTTGGGTTAAGTTCAATCACCCTATATTCTTTTTTGTCCGGATTATATGCAAATTGCACATTGCATTCTCCAACAACACCTATATGTCTTATTATTCTTATTGAAATTTCTCTTAGAAAATGATAATCATCATTGCTAAGTGTCTGCGATGGCGCCACAACTATACTTTCTCCGGTATGTATTCCCATGGGATCAAAGTTTTCCATGTTGCAGATTGTTATCGCGTTATCATGGGAGTCTCTCATCACTTCATATTCAATCTCTTTGAATCCGCCCAGGTATTCTTCAATCAATATCTGTTTTGTTCTTGATAATGCGCTTGAAGCAGTCTCTTCAAGGTCGTCTTTAGTGTGGCATATTTTTGAGCCTTGTCCTCCCAGGCTGAAAGCGGATCTTAATATTATGGGGTAGCCAATATCTTCTGCAGCAGTTAACGCTTGCTTTGTTGTCTTGACTGCCTTACTCTTTGGTATGTCGATTCCTATCTTGTTCATCTCATTGCAGAAAAGATCGCGGTCTTCAGTATTATTGATTGTAGAAACCTGTGTTCCAAGGACTTTTACATTGTATTTTTCAAGTATCCCTTTTTTTTCTAATTCAATGCCACAGTTCAGTGCAGTCTGCCCGCCGAAACTTAATAAAATTCCTTCCGGTTTTTCTTTTTTTATTATCTTTTCAACAAAACCGGGGGTTACCGGGTAAAAATATACTTTATCAGCAAGTTCTTTTGAGGTCTGAATAGTTGCAATATTAGGGTTTATAAGTATTGTTTTTACTCCTTCTTCTTTCATTGCTTTTATGGCCTGGCTTCCTGAGTAATCAAATTCTCCTGCCTGACCTATTTGAAGGGCACCTGAACCCAATAGTAAGATTTTTTTTATTGCTTTTCCCATTTTTTAACTTCTTGCCAGATCTCTTCAGCCCGTTCTTTTGAAACTTTCTCACCGGTCATAATATATGGCTTTCTTCTTTCAAGTTTTTCATTCACATTATCAATTATATCTTTTAGTGTAAATCCATACTTATCTTCGCAAAGCAGTGATGCATGAAGCCAATCCAAAAAAACATCACCTAATTCTTCTTTTATATTTTCAACATCGTTTTTTTCTATGGCTTCAACAACTTCTCTTGTCTCTTTTTTCATCTCTTCAATGTAACCCCTGACGCCCCTGTCTTTAACCCAAGGGTCATAATGTATGCTTTTTTTGCATTGGCTGTGAAAATTTTCAAATGATTCTCTCATTTTAACATACCTATAAATTTATCAAACAGATAATTGCAATCTGTTGGTCCCGGTGTTGCTTCCGGATGGAATTGGACGGACATGAAAGGGAGACTCTGGTGACAGATTCCTTCATTTGTGTTGTCGTTTGCATTTATGAACCATTCTTTCCAGTCTTTGGGCAGTGAGCTGCTGTCAACTGCATAGCCATGATTCTGTGAAGTGATTGTGCACCTTTTTGTGTGTAAATCTATGCATGGCTGGTTTTGGCTTCTATGCCCTAATTTTAGCTTGTAAGTTTTTGCTCCTGCAGCCAATGCCAGAATCTGATTTCCCATGCAAATTCCGAATATCGGTTTTTTTTTATTAAGCGCTTTTTTAACATTATTGATGGTATCTTTACATTTCTCTGGATCTCCCGGCCCGTTTGATATGAAAAGCCCATCATAATTTTCATTATTGAAATCATAATTCCATGGCACTCTTTTTACCATTATTCCACGCTTTGTGAAATTATGGATTATGTTATTTTTGCACCCACAATCTATAAGAATTATTTTCTTATTACCACTGCCATATATGGTTGGTTTGTCTATACTTACTGACTTGACAAGATTATGGCTTGATGGGTCATAAAAACCTGGGTCATTATTTCTCTCAATTATGATTTTCCCAAGCATTGCTCCCTTTTCTCTGAGCTTTTTTGTCAATTCTCTTGTATCTATTCCTTCTATCCCTGGTACTCCTTCTTCTTTCATCCATTCGTCAATATTTTTAGTATAACTCCAGTGCGAGCAATCCCTTGAGTATTCATTTACTATTATAGCTTTTGGATGGATTTTTCCTGATTCAAAACTTGTCTCTAACTCTTTATCAGATGATTTATTTGGAATGCCATAATTTCCTATCAGTGGGTATGTGAATACAAGAACCTGGTCCTTATAGCTGGGATCAGTCATTGATTCACTATAACCTACCATTCCTGTATTGAATACCACTTCGCCTGAAGTATTGCAGGTGTATCCAAAGACATTACCCATAAAAACAGAGCCATCTTCAAGAACCAGTTTTGCTCTGTTTTTGTCCACCATGCTAGAAGAAATAAGAAATGTAGATACTTTAAATATTTTTTTGTAGTTTATAAATCAAATTTCTGGCAAGTGTCTCCTGGCCTTATTTGGCATTAGGAAACCCATTATTTGGACCCCATTGCGAAGGATTCTTATTCCATTCTTTTATGATTTCTAGTTGTTCTCTGGTTATGTATTCTTCTTCAAAAGCTGCTTGTGCAAGGATTTGAAAATCGGTTAGGGTTTTTATCTCGCATCCTTCTTCTTTGAAATTTTTTTCTGCTGAATCCAGCCGATATGAGAATATTGCAAGCACTTGGCTTACATCTCCTTTATTTTCTTTTACGGCTCTTACGGCTTCTATGCTGCTTTTCCCTGTGCTTATAAGATCTTCAATCACAAGCACTCTCTTATTTTCTACAGGGCTTCCTTCTATTTGTTTTCCCTTACCATGCTTTTTTGCTGAACCCCTGATATAACACATTGGTTTGTCCAGTTCTTCTGCAATCCATGCTGCCCATTGGATACCTGCTGTAGACGTTCCGCCAATAATATCAAATTGTTCTTTATCAAAATTTTCTATGAAGCTTTTTGTTATTAACTTACGTTCTTTTGGGTATGCTGCAAGGAGCCTGTTATCACAATAAATTGGGCTTCTTATCCCTGAGGAATATGTGTATGGCTTCTCTATATTCAATGTAACTGCATTTTTTTTAAGCAATAATTTTGCAATTTCTTTTTTTTCCATTTTAATCGAGTTTCCTTTTTCCGGAGCTAAAGGTTAACCTTTTCGCCAGTACCATTTCTTTTGTATTCACCAAATTCTCTAATATTTGCTTTTATATATTCCTTTGAATAAACTGGTCCTGTTTTACAGACCCTTTCTCCAGTATCATCTACACAGCATTGACCGCAAACTCCAAAACCGCATTTCATGTATCTTTCCAAGGACGCTTCACATCCAATGTCATGCTCGTCTGTTATTTCAATTACTTTTTTCATCATAATCTCCGGGCCGACAGTATATACAAAATCGATTCCTGACTCTTTTTTTAGAATCTCTTCTAATACTTGTGTTGTGAAGCCTTTTTTCCCATAACTTCCATCGTCTGTGCAAAAAAATGTATTTATTCGGCTGCTTTTGAATCTCTCTTCATAAATTAGCTCGTTTTTTGTTTTAGCACCGATTACCAATATGACTTCTTTGTTATTTTTTACCAATTCTTCAGCTAAAAATGCAAGCGGGGCTGTTCCATATCCTCCTGCCACAAGAGCCACTTTTTCATGTTCTACGCCAAAACCGTTCCCGTATGGGCCTTGTATACCTATTTTGTCTCCTTCTTTTTTTTTGAATAATTTTTTTGTGAATCTTCCTACGTTTGAAACAGTGATGGAAAATTTTTCATTATCTTTATAGGAAACACCGAATGGTTTCATATCGATTCTTGGTATCCATGCCATAATGAACTGGCCCGGGTCTGCGGACAATTTATGCCTGAAAGTGAATGTTTTAATACTTTCAGATTCTTCTTTAATGGAATCTATCTTTATTATTGTTGGCTGCTGGATTCCTTGAAAATTAGTTTTTTTCATGTGCTGCACCTATTATCTCATCAAGGTTATTATAACCTTCTTTTTTCATGAATTCTATAATTTCACTATTAATATTATCAAAGACATTTATGCTATCATAATATACACTTGAGCCTACACCTACAATCTTTGCTCCTGCCATCATCATCTCTATTGCGTCTTTTCCGCAGGTTACACCGCCTGTGCCAATTATGGGTATTTTTATTGCCTTGTATAAGTCATAAACACATCTTACAGTTATGGGCCTGATAGCAGGACCGCTTACGCCCCCTATCTTAAAGTCAAGTATTGGGTGCTTTGTTTCAATATTTATGATCATCCCTGGCCCGTGTGTGTTACCCATGTTGATTGCATCTGCTCCCGCTCTTTCTGCAGATTGTGCGATCTGTGCTATGTTTGATGAAATGGGTGATAGCTTAACAATAACGGGCAAATCTGTATTTTCTTTTACGGCCTTAGTTATTTCGTAGGTTGCCTCAGGTGTATTCTGCCCTGCAAGGACCCCGAAACCAGGCGTATGTGGGCAAGAAAGAGGAATCTCTACTGCTGAAAATTCATCGGATAAAAAATTTTTAGCCATGTATGCAAAATCTTCTGAAGTGTTCCCTATGATGCTTGCAAATACTGGCGCGCCAATTTCCTTTAAATCTGAGAATTCTTTTTTTGCGACCTTAATTCCCGGATTTGAGTAGCCCACTGCATTCATCATGCCTGCTTCATAAGTTATAATTATGGGGTTGTTGTGGCCCTTTCTTTTTTCTTGGCTTATGGATTTGATTGTTACTGCTCCTGCTCCACTTTCTATTACTCTTTTAAGTGATGCTCTTGTTACTCCAAGTATTCCTGAAGCGAGAACAAGCGGCCCCTTAAGACTAATTCCACAAAATTCTGTTTTTAGCATTTTGCTAAGGGGTAAACTGCAAATATTTAAACCATTCTGTCACTAAATAAGTTGTTACCTTTAAAAAATAGTACAAAAACTTTTAATATGAACTTAACTGATTTTTAAATATGGGGAAATTAGATAATCTTTTAGGTAAATTGAAGTTTAACAAAAAGAAGCAGAACAAATCTTTTGATGCTGTTTCATATATGAAAAAAGAACTTAACTCTAGTCAAAAAAACCAGGAAATGGGTCCTCCACCAGGTTCAAATTCAGCGGGCGTTCAGGGACAAAAAGGCCCTAGTCCTTCAACTCCAGAATTGCAGAATGCTCAAAATTTAGGTGGTAGTTCTTCCAGTATGGATTTACCGCCCCCCCCTTCTCTTAGCCAACCGCCTGCCCCTGATTCATCTACTCAACCAGTTTCTCAATCAATTGAGCCAGGTGAAGGTATAAAAAGCGATGATTCACATACTCCATCGACATTCCCTTCAGATATTGACCATCAGGATTTTTCTGTTAAAAGCAAGCCCCAGTCTAATGATGCCTCTTCTGATTCCCAAACCGAGCAAATGTCTTCTGAAAAGGGAAGTGAAACCAGCCAACAGGCTTCTTTCACTTCATCTTTTGAGGCTCAAGCACAAAATCCTGTTCAACAGGGCACTCCCTTTGGAAGTATGCCTGCTATGCCTGATAATAGCCCGAACACTATGCAAAACGCCTCGTTGAATAATAATCAGGTTTCACAAAACCCTGGAGCCAAAAATGCCGATAGCGAGAATCAATCAAAAAGTGATCCTTTGCTTTCAAGTGATGATAATGAAAAAAATACTTCTCAAACTGTGCCTCAGAAGAATGAACAGGAAACTATTTTGGAAGAGCAAAATCAAAGAGATTCACAGGTTCGCTCTCCTGAAGAAAGTAAGACACCCTCTGCAGCTACAGATTCTTTAAATCAGTCAAATTTCCCTGCAAGGAACTCTTATGCTTCTCAAACCTCGAGGGAGAATACTGCTCAAAATAGAACCTCTGAGTCAGATACAAAAGGCAAAACTACTCAAACACAAGAGGAATTTTTTAGTGGGAAAGGGTTTTCAGATAAACAAAATTTTTCAGCCAAGTCTTATGAATCTTCAGAGGAAGACTCTAATAATACTCATCCTGACTTGAATAATAGCAAAGAAAAAGAAGATGATTTTTCTACAAAAAAATTTTTTATTACAGTTGCTGATTTGAGAAGTTTAGTCGAAACGAGTTCCTCAATTGATAGCGAGATAGAAGTTTCTTTGGACTCTACATCAAAAACAAATGAAATGTGCCAAGATACTGATAACCTTTTTGAGGAATTAAAAGGTCATATGGAATCTGTTCAGAACTTGATAGATGATTTTGATAAGGTAATGTTTAAGAACTAGGTTTAAAGGTTAAGATGGTAGATAAAAATATTGATGAGAAAACGGTTTTTATAAAATTAAGTGATTATAAAGAATCTTTGTCACGTTTTGAGAAATTAAAAACGAAAATAAGTCAAGCTAAAGAGACTCTTCAAAAAATAGAGTCACTCAAGCAGGAAGAGAATACTGAGATTGAACTTTGGAACGATAGCATAAAGGACATTGAAAGCAAGCTAGAGTATATAGATTCTTTGATGGTTGATGAGGACAAATAAAATATGCCGGGCGAACATACTTTTTTTGTAAGGCTTGAAAATTCAGGAGAATTGAGAAGAGCTGTTTTAGAGTTATCTAAAAGTTTCAATTCCATATTGAAGCGTTTTTACTATATTAAAAAAATAAGAAATGAAAAAAGAAATCAAATAGCATACCTGAGTAATCTTTTTAAGGAAATTGCTCAAATAACTTCTTCATTAAATTTTGAAATCCCTGACCTTTCTCTTGATGGTAATGCTTCAAAAGAAGTTTCAACTTCTAAAAAAGCAGTAAAGAAACCCGCTGCTAAATCAAAAGGGGCTGTTAATAATTCAGAAGAAAGCCACCACGAGCTTTCTGATATAGAAAACTCTGTTGCAGAGCTTGAAAAAAGGATAAATCGTTTATTGAAATAGTCATTAGCATTCTAAGAGTTATAATTTTGGTTTATTACATTTTTGAGACACAAAAAAATATATTCTGGGAAAACTTTTATTGTTTAATTTAATTAAAAAGATAATTTTTTAAATAGAAAAAATTCCTGAGAGTAAATCTCAGAGAGCATAATATCCTTTTAAATGGCTTGTGAAGACTGCAAGTTGTTTTAAGACACAAACCTATGGACTTTTTATTGTCCTTATTTGTTGCTATCTTGCTTTGCGGGGGTGCCGGAGCGGTCAAACGGGACAGACTCAAGGCATTTGAGTGCAGAGTGTTGCTGGTGAGCAATGCGATGAAGAACATGTGAGTCATCTGTTGGCTTAGTGCCTTCAAGGGTTCAAATCCCTTCCCCCGCATCAAGCCGAAAGGCAACTGCGAGGAAGGCCAGAGAATCTTTGGTTCTCGCTGCCTTCCCCCGCATTTTTATTTATTCTTTTTAGAGTGTGCTTGAGCGAAGCGAAACTTACCTCACTCTCGTTTGTTTTGTTAGTTACATCTTCAAGTCCAGTAAAGCTTTGCTTTACGCTGGTAAAATTAACGGTGACAATACTTCCTCCTGCATATATTTTTCCAAAAGAAAAATTTCTAAATATTCCTTGGATTGGAATATATTAGTGGAAACAACAGTAATCTTTATAAATGTCATCT
>JBNJGV010000002.1:0-9727 GCA_051819785.1 Nanobdellota archaeon
TTTTACCTTTTTCGTATATTAAGTTATGGACTTCATTTACTATTCTTTTGAATTGATTCTGGTCTAAAAGGAATGAATCATAAGCGAAATTGTTGACTATTTCAGAAAGTTCATTAAGCCTGCAAATTCTGTCTTCATTGAATTCATTAATAACATCATTATAATAAATGACGGGAAAACGTTCTTCATATTTCTGTATAGGGGATTCCCTTATCAATCCCTTTACCTTTGACATACCTTTTCGTAAGAAACAAGCTTTTGGCAGATATTCATTCCAATAGTCTGCACTTATACCTGTTGATTCTACTAATTGCGGAACTTTCTCTGAATAGTTAGCCATTGTAGTTAGTATGTATTTACTGGTAAAAACAATTTAAAAATTTTTATATACTATACCCTATATGCTATTCTTTATGTACTTCTAATTAATGAGTCTGCTGGAAATTTTTAAGAGTATATTAAATTAATAATTTATTAATTGTATTATCTATAGTGTTTTTACTTTAGCTATTTATTTTTTCAGCTCCAGAGAAGATTTCTTCAACATTTAATATTACTGCTGACTTAGGTTGTAGGTCTGGCCTAGCTTCTTTAACCCAAGCCGTGGTGTCTTCAAAAACATTATCATTTGTGTGTATTTGCGTTGTTCCTTTTATTTGGTAGGACTTACCATTTTCGTTTAGAACTACAAAAGAAAGCCTTGGATTCTCTTCAATATTCTTTTCAGTTTTAAAGAATTTATTATTTGCGATTAAAATTTGCTCGTCGTTATATACTTTCAAAAACTTAACATATACTATGTTGGGCTTGGCTTCTTTTGTTGAAGTAGCCAGAATGTGGATTTCTTGGTTTTGAATTGCTTTTTTTATGTGTTCAGGTATTTTCATTTTCTGGGCCAGAAATAAACAGGAGATTAAAAAATTTGTGTTTATTTGTATTTATTACAAAAATAACTTTTATTGATTATGTTGTTATGATTACTCTATTTTGTTATCAGGTTTTTTAGTTTTAGATTTAATGGATTTGTTATCTTTTGGGTAGTTAGGTGATGTAGCAAATCAAAACATTTATATATGACATTACGTTAGAAGAATATATCTAAAGGTGGATTTTTGTAACTAACATATAAGGAGGGTTTATCGATGAAAAGAGTTTTTGATTCAATAAGAGAAAAGTTTTCAAATCAAGACATTGAGCCAGAAGATGCAGAGGAGGAATATCTAGAGTTAAATACTGAATCTAATAATTCAGCAAAAAGCAAAATAGTAGTAAGGCCTTTTGTTATAAATGACTTCTCAGATGTAAAACAGGTTCTTGATGTTTTAAGGGGAGGTTACACAATTGCTTTAGTCAATATAAAGCCTTTGAAAGAAAAAGATTTAGTTGAATTGAAGCGTGCAATCAATAAGCTTAAGAAAACCTGTGATGCTATTGAAGGTGATGTTGCAGGCTTTGGCGACGATTATCTGGTCGTTACTCCTAGTTTTGCTCAGATTCATAGAACTAAGCAGACAGGCTCTGTAGAATCTGTAGAAAAAGAATAATTTTATGTTATTTTTTTGTTTTTTTGCTCTTCTTCTTTGTTAAAGCGTTTCTTATCAGGTTATATCTTATATAAATAGTTTTGTTTACAAATAGTTCTCCTAATTCCTTTTTCTTAGATATTTCTTGTTTAGTATAGGAAAGAGTAACATTTATATATCAATTTAGGTCACTCGCTTATTGTTGGGGGTGGTATTATGGTTATATTATTTGACCAGTATAATTTACCTGATAGTATATATGAGATTATATTTTCGACTAAACAGCAAAGGATCGTTGCAAAACTCCTTATTAAGGAAATAAAAAACAAAGGTGGTGAACTTACTAAGACTAATATGTCTGTTTTTGCCACTGCTTTGCATGATGGCAATTATGTTGCAGAAATTGATGAGCCGGAGTATATGGGAAAAAAGGTTAAATTAGCTTATAACAAGAGACAGTTTTATGATAGGATCTTAACACCTATGAAAGGTATGGGTTTAATTGATTATGATTTATATAGGAAAGTTTACAGGCTAAGCGATAAATTCAATAAATATATGGTTAAAATAGGCCTTATGTGGGTTAGAGAGATGAAGGCTTAGTTAAGCAATTTGATAAA
The DNA here is from genome assembly GCA_051819785.1 of Nanobdellota archaeon. Lineage (GTDB taxonomy): Archaea > Nanobdellota > Nanobdellia > Woesearchaeales > DSVV01 > CAZBGG01. Next base: position 2,144 of record JBNJGV010000002.1, read on the forward strand.
TTTTTCATAAGGCATATCTGTTTTTATTGCGGTTCCAAGGAAATGCGTGTCTGATGCTGAGAATCCTTGTTTTTGTATTTCTCTTAGTAAATCTTTTTTTTTCTTCTCTGTTTTTATTTTTTCGCGTTTTTTTATGGTATGAACATCATAAAAGAATAATGTGTCGACTTCGCTCTCTCTTTTTATAAGTGAAAGGAATTTTAAATTTTCTTCAGATTTATTGTTTTTTGACATTTCTGCAACAAGTTCATTATCATTTAGCTTTCCTGTCCAAATAGGCCCCGCTTTATTTCCTTCGATATCCTTTATAGTTGAATGTTGTTTGATAATATCATCGGCTTTTTTCTTACTTTTTTTGCTTTTGAAAAATACCCTCATGTAATGTTCTTTTGAATATGAAAAAACAGGTGTCAAAGCTCTTTCATATTGGGCTCCAATGAGTTGTACTTTTCTTATAAGGATTCTCAGACCTGCTTCATGCATTAACTCTGTTCTTGTAGGCTCTGCCCAGTAATTTCTTCTGCATACCTTTTTGTAGGTTCCACAGAGGGCTGAAGTATCTGTTGCAGTTACAGCAAGTATACCACATCTGGAAAGCCTTTTAATTGCTGCATCTAAGAATGGATTGGGTGTTCCAAATGGGTCTATATCAATATAATCAAATCCTTTTGACTGAAGCAAAAACTCATTTGCATCCATTTGAGAAATTTTTGCCTCAAGATAGTTAAGTTCCAAATTATCTTTAATTATTTTAATAGCTTCTGGGTTTTTATCATTGAAATAGACTTCCCTTATTTTGCCCTTTTTTGTTTCTTTAAGGAGTCGTATTCCTCTTGCTCCAGTACCTGCTAAGGGTAAACCAACAATTAAATCATCCATTTCTATTGAATTAATTAAAAGTATACTTAAATCTCTATTAAGCTTCATTACAGGATTGTAAAATACAGGGAGTCTTTTGCTGATTTTGCCCTTAGTGACTTGTAAAGGCGTTTCTCCTTCTGTTATTTTTGTGTACATTTTTAAAAATTATTTTGATATATCTTTATTGCTTTAATATAAATGTGTGTATTGTTTCATTATTGTATAAATAATTTGCAGTTTCCTTGATTAATTTAACTATTTTCCATCTCAACTGGTCTTTATTCCTTATAAAAACCATTATTTAAGAAAAAATATAATTTAAATTCTCAATGTTTTAACTTCTTCAAATAAATCATCAATGAATTTTTGAAGCTCAACTTCACCTTGCACTTCGTTATTTCTTGTTCTTACATTTACTGTATTATTTTTTTCTTCGTTTTCTCCAATTACCAAGATGTAATTTATTTTTTCCCTTTGTGCATCTCTTACTTTTTTTGGAATTGATTCAGCACGGTCATCCATTTCGACCCTCAAATTATTTTCTTGCAGATTTTCTTTAACCTTTTGAGCGTATTCATTGAATTTTTCTGAAACTGTTAAGATTTTTACTTGAACAGGATTTAACCATAATGGGAATTTTCCCGCGAAATGTTCTATTAAAATCCCTATAAAACGCTCAAGGCTCCCATAGATAACCCTATGTATTAGCACAGGTCTGTGTGTATTTTGGCCATCTTCACCAACATAAGTAAGATCAAATCTTTCAGGCATACTCATGTCAAGCTGGATAGTACCGCATTGCCATGTTCGCCCTAAAGCATCTTTTAGGTGTATATCTATTTTTGGGCCATAAAATGCTCCGTCCCCTTCGTTGATAATATAGCCTTTACCCATCTTGTCAAGAGCAGATTTTAATCCCTCTGTTGCATTTTCCCATTGTTCATCCGTGCCAATGGATTTGTCAGGTCTTGTTGAAAGCTCAAGATGGTAATCAAGCCCAAATATTTTGTAGAATTTGTCAGCAAGATTAAGAACCCCAAGAATCTCTTCAGTTATTTGATCTTGTGTCATAAATATATGAGCATCATCCTGATGGAATTGTCTTACACGCATAAGGCCCGACAGGACTCCTGATAACTCATGCCTATGAACAAGGCCAATTTCTCCCATTCTCAAAGGTAACTCTTTGTATGAATGCACCTCCTCTTTATAAACTAGAAAACCCCCTGGACAATTCATAGGCTTGATTGCGAAATCCTCGCCATCAATATTAGTGGTATACATATTTTCTTTGTAGTTTTGCCAGTGCCCGGAAGTTTCCCATAGGCTCCTGTTAAGAATAATTGGTGTTTTTATCTCAACATATCCTGCCTTTTCATGTTCTTGCCTCCAGAAATCAATAAGTTTGTTAAAAATAAAACAACCCCTTGGTTTCCAGAAGGGCTTTCCTGGTGCTTCATCGTGGATGCTGAAAAGCTTAAGTTCCTTGCCTAATTTTCTATGGTCCCTTTTCTTAGCTTCTTCTAATAATTTTAAATGTTCTTTTAGCTCTTCTTTTGTAGGAAAGGCTACTCCATATATCCTCTGGAGCTGTTTATTTTTTTGATCTCCTCTCCAGTAAGCGCCCGCTACTTTCGTGAGTTTGAAACCTCTTATGTGTCCTGCATGTGGTACATGTGGTCCCCTACAGACATCTTCAAATTCACCCAGGCTATAAAACGATACAATATCCCCTTCAAGTTCATTAATTATCTCTGTTTTGTAAGGATTCCCTTTCACTTTTTCAAGTGCTTGTTTTTTAGAAAGCTCAAATCTTTTGAAGGATGTCTTTTTTTTGCTTATTCTATACATCTCTTTTTCAATACTTTTAAGGGCTTCAGGGCTGAATGTTTCTTCACATTCCATGTCATAATAAAATCCTTCCTCAATAGCCGGACCTATAGCAAATTTAACTTCCGGGTACAACTTTTCTACTGCGGCAGCTAAAAGGTGAGCGGCACTGTGTTTAAGTATTTCTTTACCTACATCATCTGAATTGCTTATAAATTCGATTTTTGCATCATCTGTTATTTTTTCGGTGAGATCTGTTGTTTTTCCATTAACTTTCATTGCGATGATTTCTCCTTTTTCTGGAGCTAAATCTTCTATTAACCTTAACCCATCTACTTCATGGTCATATTCTGTTTTTTTCCCTTCTATTTCTATTTTCATAAATCTCACCAATTTTAATTACTCTACCATTAAGTAAACTATCTTTTTTTATTAATTTTTTCAATAATTTAATGAATCGTCTCCTGTTTTTTTGGGTTTTAAAACTCTTAGAATATTTTTAGATTGTTTTAATCCAAAAGATTGGAACTTAATTAGAACTTTAAATTAATAATCGGTAAAATAACAAAATGTAATTATTTTCTTTTATAGCTTAAAATAAATGTTAAAGGGCCTAAATACTATCTGTTTTCTGAAAAGGGTGATAATTTTCCTAAGGTGTGGGGTATTATTGAAAATCTCGGGAGAGATTTGAATAGGGGTGAAATAACAAAAATCCTTTGGATTTTTGGAACATCCAGAGCTATGCTCTGGATTGTACCCTGTGTTCCATACTCACTATCGTTCGTGACTTAAAATAAATTTTAAGCATACTCATTATCATTCGTAGATTAAGATGAATCTTAATTTTAGGTTGGGGATGGGCTTGCAATCAATAAACCCAAAATTTTTGTTATTTTATATTAATATTGGACTCTTTTAATAGCCAGTGGATTAATCAGTTTTAGATATAGATTGAAGATGATTAAGGAATTACCTAAACCTAAGCTAGTATAATATTTTTAAAAAAATAATGATTTGTAGTTTTTCCATAATTTTAACCAAAAAATATTTGAATCATTGTCATTCTTTGACTTATTAATAAATTATGAGGGGTGGATTTATGGCATTTGATAAATCTCTTGACAAGCAAATTTTTGAAGAATCAGCTGATTTGGAAACAACGTCAATCAAAGTAGGAGTATATTCTTATAATGAAGGACCAAAAAAGCTACAGTTGATTAGGCAGAATAAGAACGCTCAGGGTGAACCTGTCTTTGCAAAGCTTGGGCGGATGAGCAAAGATGAGGTACAAGCAGTTCTCCCAATCCTGAAAAAGGCTTATGAGTACATGTAAATTTTTTAATTTTATTTATTGAAAATCTCGCAGAGATTTGAAAGGGGTCTAATATCCCTACCTTTAGGTTGGGGATGGGCTTGCAATCAATAAACCCAAAATTTTATTTATTTGCTGTATTAAAATGACGACTTTTTTCATATAAATTCCAAATTTATACATCTCTTAGGGTATTCTATCTATACTTCTTAGAAGGTAATCTTCCTCTTCTGAGAAATCCTTGTTTGAATCATAATCTTCTTTATCAAGGTTTTCAGGACTCTTTTCATTATTCATTTCGTCGCCTGATTCTGAGTTTAACGTACTGCGAATCTTTTTTCCTAATTCATCAAGTTGTGTGTCCTGAAGTTTTTTTCCTTCCCATGAAAATTCAAGGCCATCATTTTCATTTCTCGGGATTACATCAACAGTGAAATGTGGGATTTCTTGACCTGCAGATACACCATTGTTGACAATTACATTAACACCTCCCATCTTCAGATATTGGACAATAATAAGGGATATTTTGTTTGCTACAATAAATATCTCTTCAATTACTTTAGCAGGTGCTTGTTCAAATATGGTATAGTGTTTTTTTGGTGCAATGATTATGTGTCCGGGTACTTGGCTCTCTTCAGATAGATAGGCAAATACATAATTCCCTTTGTATATTATCATTGCTTGTTGACTTTCAATTTTTTGGCATATTTTGCAGGTCATTTTCATTTGAATAATTTTGAGATATTATCAAGTGAGCTATTTTCATTGGTCTTTTTTCCTTCTTGAATCTCTTGGCTTCGGGTTTTTTGCTCTTGTGTATCTGTGCTTTTATTTTGGGTTTGATTTAAACCAAATGTTTCATTTATTAATGGTACAAGGCTTTGTCTTAATTTTTCAAGCGAATCTTTATTTATTTCGGCTTTAGATACAGTAAATTTGAGTTCATCATTCTCTTTTCTGGGGATTATATGTATCATGAAGTGAGGAGCTTTTTGTCCAGCAGCTGCGCCATTTGCAGTATAAATAGTTGTACCTTCAACATCAAGTGCTTTAAGTAAAGCATTTGATAAAGCTTGTGCAACATTGAATAGGTAACTTATTTTATCAGATGGGATTTGCATCATAATAGAATAATGCTGTTTTGGAATAAGGAGAATATGTCCAGGATTTGCTGGATTTATATCAAGAAAACCCATCACATACTCATCTTCATAAATCTTTTTAGATTGTATTTTTCCTTGTGCAATTTGACAGAATATACAATTTTGTTCAGGTGGTTGTTGTTGGGGTTGTTCCTGTTCCATTAAATATGTAAAATTAGCAAAATATATAAAACTTATTAAAGTATGGCTTACAATGAACAAGATTATCAATACTTCTCACCATTCTGTAAGAGTAGGCAAAATTGCTGAAGGTTGTAAATGGTGCGTAAAGGGTCAAAAATTAGTGCTTTTTATAACTGGCATTTGTCCAAGAAATTGCTGGTATTGTCCTTTGTCTATTCAAAAAAAACAAAAAGATGTTATTTATGCTAATGAGTGGAAAATAAAGGATTTTAGTGATATAATCACTGAAGCTAAACTGACAAATGCAAAAGGTGCAGGAATTACAGGCGGTGACCCTCTTTCAAAGATTGAGAGGACATGTTCTTTTATTTCAAGATTAAAAAATGAATTCACTGAATTTCATATTCATTTATACACAAGTCTTAATTTAATTGATGAAGAAAAACTAAGAAAACTTCAGGATAGTGGGCTTGATGAATTGAGAGTCCATCCTGAGTTAGGAAATTCCTATTTTTGGTATAATATAGAACTAGCGAGCAAATTCAATTTTGATTTTGGAATAGAAATCCCTTTAATCCCCGGCGAAAAGAGGAATATAAAAAAACTTGTTGATTATTCTCATAAATTTATTGATTTTTTAAATCTTAATGAACTTGAGATAACTGAGACTAATAGTGAGAAATTTAAGTCTAAGGCTCTTTTGCCTAAGGATAATATAAGCCAGGCTGTTAAGGGAAGTAAAGAGATGGGTGTAGATATCTTGCATTTTTGCCGAGAGAAAAATCTTAATGCTCATCTTTGCACTGCTAAAACAAAAGATGCAAGTCAGCTCACCAATAGGCTTAAAAGAAGGGCTAAAAATGTTGCTACAAAGTTTGATGAGCTAACTGATGATGGGCTTTTGCTAAGACCTGTTGTTTATGGAAATTTAGGAAAGCTTATAAATTTTCTAGAAAAAAATCGTATTGATTTTATTACTGATGGTAATAGGTGTATAATTAATCCCTTCCAGCTAAAGAAAAACCTTGATATTATCAAAAAAAATGGATTCTACCCCGCAATTGTTGAGGAATTTCCTACGTGGGATGCAACTAAGACTGAAATTGATTACTTATAGTCTTAAGAAGTTTTATAAATAGGCATCTCAACCACTACATTATGAATTTCCAGTACATAAAAAAGGTTGAGAGTTCTCAACAAATAATAGATGTTGCATTGAATTCAGCACGTAAGTCAGCCGAAGAAACATGGCTAAAATATAAAAGAACGAATAAAATTGACAGGCTTAAAGTTACAGAAAGAAGAAGGATTCTAAATTCGTCCAGAATAATGCAAAGGAGGTTAAGCAAAATACTTGATCAATTCCCTATTATAGATAATTTACCTGTCATCTATAGAGAACTTTCTAAAAATTCGTTTGATTATTATAAATATAAAAAAAGTATTTATTCTCTTAAGTGGGCAATGAAAAAAATTGATGATTTAGCTAAATATTTTGATAGAATTTTATCAAAAGCTGAAAAGCAAAAAGAAATTACTGATTGCAGGAAGTCTTTTTATGCAAGGAGTTCTTCAATACTTGGAAAGAATCAAAAATATATGGAATTCTTAGAATCCGCACGAAAGCTGATGAAAAGATTTCCTGACTTAAAAGAAGATTTTTTTACTGTTGCAATCGCTGGCTTTCCAAATGTTGGCAAGAGTTCAATTCTTAAGGCTATTACCATGTCAAATCCTCAGATTGCAGAATATCCTTTTACAACAAAGGGGTTGAATGTTGGTTTAATTAAAGATTATAAAATTCAATTGGTTGATGTTCCAGGTACACTTGACAGGACAAAAGTAAACATAATAGAAAAAAATGCGCATCTTGTGTTGGAAAATCTTGCAGAAATGATTTTGTTTGTTATAGATCCTAGTTCAACTTCGGGTTATACAGTTAATGAGCAGATTAAATTGCTTGAAAAAACCAAAAATAAGGTTGATGCGGTTTTCTATATAGTCTTTAGTAAGATTGATATTGCAGAGAAAAAGACACTTGAAAAATTATCACAAATTTATCCTGATGCCGAATTTGTTTCAGTCATTGAAGGTTCAGTTGAAAATTTAAAAAATTTAGTTATAGAAGAAAAAAGTAAAAAAATTGCTAATCTATCTTCTTCTTTTTGAAGGGGTTTTTTTCTTAGTAGTCTTCTTAGCGGCTGTTTTCTTTTTAGCAGCAGTTTTTTTCTTAGTAGTCTTCTTAGCGGCTGTTTTCTTTTTAGCAGCAGTTTTTTTCTTAGTAGTCTTCTT
>JBNJGV010000002.1:9827-32257 GCA_051819785.1 Nanobdellota archaeon
CTTAGCGGCTGTTTTCTTTTTAGCAGCAGTTTTTTTCTTAGTAGTCTTCTTAGCGGCTGTTTTCTTTTTAGCAGCAGTTTTTTTCTTAGTAGTCTTCTTAGCGGCTGTTTTCTTTTTAGCAGCAGTTTTTTTCTTAGTAGTCTTCTTGGCGGCTGTTTTCTTTTTAGCAGCAGTTTTTTTCTTTACCATGATAATCACCTCTACCTATAATCCTGCATTAAATATTATATAAATGTTTCGTTTAATATATTTTAGTATATTCATATAACTTTATATTAATTTTTTCAAAAAAAATTTGCCAATGGTGTTTTTTTCTTTATGTTTCAGTTTTTTAGAAGATGACGAATAATTAATATACCTTACTTCCTTTTTCATCTTTTGAAATTTTGATTATGTTATCAACAAAACTTTCAATTTTTGATTCATGACTTACAATTAAAATTTGTTTCATATTTAATTGTTCAAGAACATCTCTAATATTATCAAGTTGCTCATCTGAAAAGCCATCTGTTGGTTCATCGAGGATGATGAGATCTTTTGTTTTCATATGTCTTATAAAATCGTTTATAACCTTATTGAGTGCGAGCCTGTATGAGAGCGCAATTGATGTTTTTTCTCCTCCTGAAAGATTGTGGATTTCAGCTTCAAATCCGTTTTGTTCGATAACAGGAGTGAATTGATCATCAAGCCTTACATTCAGAGTTTCATCCTCAATCAACATCCTAAACCATTCAACAAATAATTCATTAAATTCTTTATAGAGTTGAGCCATTACATTTTTTTCAATTACAGACATAAGTTTCATGAAGTGATTTTCAAGCCAATTCTTTAGATTTGTTATATCTTTTATTTTATTTTTGAACTCTTCTTTTTCTTTAATTTCTTTTTCAAATAATTTTATTGTCTTCATGTCTTCGTTGTATATTGCCCTTAAGGTGGTTAATTGGTTATCAAGTTCTTTCTCTTCATCTTGTAATTTCTCCAAAGCTTCTTTTTCTTGTTTATACTGTTTTTCAATACCTTCATATTCATTTAGAGATTTAGTTTTTTCAATTTTCTCGGAGTTAAGTTTTGCAATATTTTTTTTTATTTCGGCTAGTTCTTCATTATATTCAACTATTTGTTTCTTTTTTTCATGATATGATTTTTGTTTTTCTTCTTCCACTGCCATTTCTTTTTCTTTTTTTAGAAGTTCATCAATTTCAGTATTGAGCTTTTTAATATTTTTTTTAATTTCTTCAATCTTTTTTTTAATCTCTTCTTCTTCTTTTTTGTATTCATCGATTTTACTATTTTCCCTTTGTTTAATTTTATCTTTATGTGAATGCAGTACTTTCTGTTCACATGTAGGACAAAGGTCTATTTCTGATATTTTTTTTATAATATTGTTAGAATAATTAATATGGCTATTACATTCTCCTACATCTTTACTTAAATCATGATATTCTTTTTCAAGTGAGTCTAATTCTTTTCTTTTTTCAGAAATTATTTCAGAGTATTTCTTTTTAGTTGAAGTATTGAAGCCTTTATCTTCTATTTTTTTAACTTGTATCTGGAGGCTTTCAAGCTTTTCTTTTATTTTTCTTCGTGTAAGATACTTTTCCATTAGCTGTGTTTCAGTCACTTTTATTTTGTTGGTTAAGTCATTCATCTCTTTAATCTTATTTTCATAAGCTTGCATTTCTTCTTTCTGTTTGTTAACCTCTTTTTTTTTATTCTCAACAAGCGGGACTATTTTATCGATTTTTACTTTAGTCTCTTTTGACTCCTTAACCTTTTCTTCATAAGCTTTTCTTTTCTCATCAAGTCCATAGGTTTTCCCTTCTAGCTTTTTTATACGATCCCTTAATTCACCTGAGTAAATACTTGTGTTTTCCCGGATTTTTTTATATTTATCAATTCCAAAAACCTTTCTTAATGTGTCTAGACGATCTTCTCTGTTTTCGAACAAAATTGTTTTCATTTGTTCTTGAGGTGTATAGACCGTGAACCGGTAAACAAGATCTTTACTTTTTTTAAGCAGTTCTTTTGGGTATCCTAATAACTCAAGTATGTTTGCCTTTAGCTCTTCAGGTGTCAGTTCTTTTTTTAGCCCATCAATTACTATAAAGCCAGGTTCCTGCTTTATACTTTTTTTATCTTTTTTTAAGACTCTTTTAATTAGGATATCCTTTCCAGAAATTTCTATATTAAGCATTACATAGCCTTCTTTCTTGCCGTGTTTTAAAAGCGTAGAACCAGTGATTTCTCCTCTTTTTATACCGAAAAGGGCAAACTCAATTCCTAATAGGATTGACGACTTACCTGCTCCTATATCTCCACTTAAAAGGGTAGTTCCTTCTGAAAATCTTATATGTGTTTTGTTATATGATCTAATATTGTAGAGTTCAAGTGATTTTATAATCATTGTTTAACGAAGAAAACTTTTATATAAATAATTATTGTAAACATGTGTTCCTTTTTTCAAAACTTATTTCTTTACTTCTTTCTACTTGAGGTTGATCATAAGGATTGACATCTCTTATTAAAGAAGAAAAGACTGCCATATATTGCCAGAAACCCATAAACTCACCTATTGTCTGTGTATCTGTTTTTTCTAAGTTAAGGCAACAAACTGGTATCTTTTTTTCTAAGGCGTCATTATAGGTTCCCATAAATTCAAACTCAAGGGATTTTTTATATTGTAGTTTATCAAGAAAGCCCAATTTGTAGTCTTTTATTTTTATATCTGCTAACTCATCAGGTATATTTATCACTTCCTTATTCTGTGATGTTGATGTTAAGAATAGTCCACAGATGTTTTTTTTCCCTCCAAAAAACCTTTGGTTTGTGTGATGTTGTGACTCTGGTGCAAGACTGCCAAAATAACTTTGTCCTTTTCCGTTTTTACCGAAACTTTCATGCATTAGTTGTATTATTATCGGGAGAAAGCCTTCTAATTGGGTTGAATAAACAGGCAAAAAAACATCATATTTTCCTTTTTTTTCGAGGGTATAAAGTGATGCTGCTAATTTTAAAGCAGGATTTTGTTCAACTTTCAACTTTGGAGAATATTTTTTGTAGGCATTTTTAAAACCTTTTTCTAAGTCTTCGATTTTTATTCCCATCAAGGCAGCCGGAAGCAATGCAGATGATGTCCTGGCAGAATATCTTCCACCTACTTCTGGATGATTTATTATTTTGTATTCTTTTTTTCTGCAAATTTTATACAATGTGCTGTTTTTAGAGGTTATACCTAAAATTGTATAATCCTTATTTATAAAAAACATCATAGATTCAAGTACTCCTATTGTGGTTCCTGATTTTGAGATTACAACCACTAAAGAATTATTTTTTTCGTATTTTTTAGCGATACTTTGGAGGTATTCTGGCTCCATTGTAGTAACAAAGCATACTCTTTTATCTGAACCAAGTGCTTTATAGAATGCCCATGAACTATTAATAGAACCTCCATTTCCTATAATTATTAGATTTTTGTATCCCTTTAACTCTTCGCTTACTTTTTTTAGACTTGCTATGTTAGGCGTATGGCGCACAAAAGGTGGAATGTCCATATTTTGGATTTTTTTATTTATGTCGTTTTCTTGGCCTATCTTATTAAACCTGAATCCTTTAGTATTAAGAGAAATCACCATATTTATTTGCCCTAAACTGTTTTTTCATAATCTTTTCTGAAATTTTCAACGAGACTTTTAGCATCTTTAGTTTTATATAACTCTGAAAGATAATATGCAGTCACCTCTCCTATGAAAATCGTGGAGAATATTCTACTAAGTTTATGTTTGCCTTTTATTAGAAGCTCAGTTACACTTAATCCGTTATTTTTTATTATTTTTTTTGCTATATCAAAATCTTTATTGGTTTGTTTGTCTTCATCGTTATCTCTTAAGATAATTATATGATATTTGTCTTTTTGTGTTACAAATCCATCTAATCCCTCATGGCACATCTCCCGCAATTCTATGAAAAAAGCATGATGCTTTGCAATCCTATTGATTTGATGCTTCCAGTGAAGTGACACGCCACAGAGGTCTTTTGAAGAACATATTATTGGTGTCTTATCTTTACAGTTTTCAGCAATTTTTTTTGCCATACTTGGATAATCCGGACTTTTCAGTGCTTTTATTGTTTCTTCAATAGCATTTGCTTTGTTTTTTACTTGGTTTGAATTCTCAAGATATCTTAAAACCATAAAAAAAATATAAGGAAGTGAAATAGTTTCAGGTATCTCAGGAATAACCAAGTGCTCTACATTATTCCTTTTGAAAGATTCAAGCAGGCTTCCTCCAGAAGTGATTCCAATTATTTTGCAACCCTTTCTTAGAGCATTTCTATAGCATAGTATTGGTTCTTGTTCTCTGCCTGTAAAGGAAACAACAAAAACCATGGTCTTCTCATTTACATTTTCTGGTAGTTTATTGTCTTGGATTACCTCAATGTTTCCAAGGTAATTTTCAAGCACTCTTCCTGCTTTATAACTGATACCTACTCCGCATATAATAATTCTGTCAATCTTTTTTAGGTATTTATATTCACCTATAATCTTTAAGGAATTTTGTATGTGGAAAGGCAGTTGTTGTAAATATGTTTTAAGAGAACCTGAATCTTTGCCTTTTTTTTCTCGTTTTAACCTTTTAAGAAAGCCTTTTTTCTCTCTTTCTTTAATTTCATCTATTATTTCAGAAGCTTTAGTCATAGGGTATAGTATGTAAACACCATTTATATAATTTGTGCATATTTGAAGAGAATTCTTCGAGTATTCAGAACTTTAAACAAGAAATTATAAAAATGTTAGCATGGCCTTTCTACAGTTATAGGAATAAGCCCGTTTTCAAACTCCATTTCAGCAATTTTCATTATATTATATCCATATTCTTCAAGTTCTTTAGGCTTAAGCTTCACAACAATTGGAGCACCCATCGATAATTGTAGCGCTCTTGCACCAATAATCCTTGCTTTCTCGTATCTGGTATATTGCATCTTCAAAGGGTTGGGTTAAAAGGTTATATAAAAAGATTTCTAATTGGTGTTTTTTTAGCCGCGTGCAGTGTTTGTTTCTAATAAGTAGTAACTTAAAAACAACATTTAAATATTAGTTTATATTTACTTGAATAAAATGGTAAATCTCCATGAAATGTGTAAGGCAAAAAGGGAGTATCTTTCTCCTGAGTTAATTGATTACAAGAATTATTGTGATCATCTTGAAGCATTTAATGAAGCTATACTGGATGATGCTACAGAATGGTTCAGTGATAGTTTTTCAGATAGTGAGGATATGACTTTATGCACAACAGGGAGTGATGCGAGATTGGAAAAAGGGCCTAGGTCTGACCTTGAACTAATGGTACTCTTGCCTGAGAGTGGTGATGATAAAAACAGTATTGATGCTTTAAATTATCTTATGAAAAATTGTGAAGGCTTAGAATTTGATGAAGATCTTGAGTTTAAGTATATTGAAAAGGGAGATTTGAGTAGAACTACCCTTAATTCTTCAGATGGCAGTTCTGTCCAATTGGTCTCTCCTGATAGAATGATTGATTGTTGTTATATGACTGGGTCACACTATCTTTATAATAGGTCAAGGAAAAAATTTGTGAAGGAATTAAAAGATAATGAGTACGGGAAAAATATTTTGAAAAAAATTAAAGACAGGGTTAGAAATCATAGGAAAATAACTCGTACAGGTGCTCAGAAATATAAGGGTTCTACTGTTAAACATTTTGATTTAGATACTGGAGATGTGTTTTATCATCCTCAGAACTCAATATATTCATTCAAACAGGGTCCGCTAAGAGCTATACAGACATCGCTTGTTAGAGATTTTGTAAAAGGAATAAAATCTGACAAAATTGATGATAAATATTGTTTTACTTGTAAGAGTGGTTCACGAAGGCAAGGCATTGTTCCAAAGCTTAATTATTTAAGGGTCCGGGATATGCTTTCTGTTAGTGATAAGAATTTCAATGATATTACAGATTGCTACAAATATTTCTTATGGGGGTATCATGTTTCAGAGTCTTGTTATCATGATAAGGGTCAAAAACAGACACAGTTTGATAAAAATGAAATGAGGGATAGACTTGATTTTGTGGATAATTTTTGCTCTGGAACAATTTTAAGTTATCTGGATTGATTATTTATACTCTCCAGAGTTCAGATATTCCGAATACCTCTTTGTATTGGGGAAAAATGCCCTCGCAAATTCTATTGTATTTGCAACCTTCGCATTCCTCATTTTTTATTCTTCCTATTTTTTTTCTTGAATTATCAACATCAGTATTAGAAAATTCAGGACCAAAATGCATCTCTTGCTCAAATGGTGAAGTGGCTTCACTTAAATTTTCATGGAATCCCTCTAAGTAGCATAGTGGAAAATATCTTATATGCCAGTGTTTAATACTTTTCTCTTTTCCAATCTTTAAGCAATTTTTTATATAGGGAGCAGAATCGCTAATTTTAGGCATAATTCTTTTAATATCTTGTGTATTTTTGTTTTTTGGATCAAAATATGGGAATTCTGCATTAGTGCATCCTAGGCTGATTAGAAATTCAGCTATTTTTGGAAGATATTCATAGTTGTACTTTGTAATTGTAGTATTTGTTTTTATTTCTAATCCATATGATTTCGCGTTTGAAATTCCTTTTATTAATTGCTGAAAGCTTCCCGGCACTTGTGTCTGTTTATCATGCAAAGTTTCATTATGACCGTGTATACTGAAAACAATTGAGTTAATCCCTGCATCAATCAATTTTCCTAAATATTTTCTATAGGCTAGCGCTCTTCCATTAGTTGTTAAAGAAATAATTCTGAAGCCAAGCTTTTTAGCATATTTTACCAGTTCAAGAGCGTCTTTTCTGATAGTAAATTCGCCCCCGAGAAAGTCCAAATATTCACAACCTTCTTTTTTTGCATATTCTAAAATTTTAAAGATTTGGTTAGTAGTTAAACAAGGTATGTCCCTTTTTTCTTTGTCATAGCAAAATAGGCAATTATTGTTACAGGTATAACCAACAACTATTGCAACTTTTTTCATTTTATTACTGGTTTGAACTCCTCGTCGCCGAACTTTTCAGGATATTCCCTCCATGGCCCTTCACATATTTTATCCCACTTGCATTTTCTGCATTTTTCGAATTTAATTTTGCCTTGGGTTTTTCTTGTATTTGTAAAGTCTTTATCATAAGCATTGAGGTCGCTTATTTCTGTTGGTGGGATAAAATGCTCTGAGCAGTACTCCTCATATCCTTTCATGACACAAAAAGGCATTGCTTCTGCCATGCAGTTTACGTTATTATCAATGCCCCTTTGGAGGGCTTTGTGTATATAAGGTGCTGCATCACTTACTCTGGGCATCATCTCATCAAAATATTTCCAAGCATTTCCTACTGCATGCATAAATGCAAGTTGGTATTGATTGACTCCCAGTTTGATAAGCAGTGATGCTAATTCAGGCATAGTTTTATAGTTAGGCTTTACTACGACAGTGTTAGTTATTATATATTGACCAAGTTCTCTTAGGTTTTTAATAGCTTGTGTTGTCTGTTCAAAGCTACCCTCTGCTCTTGTCAAGTAGTCATGTATCTCTTTTGTATGTCCATGCAGAGCAGGTGAAAATTCATTGACGCCTGCTTTTATAAGCCTCTTGCAATTATCTTTATAAGCTAACATCCTGCAATTTGATTGCAATTGTATTCTTTTATATCCTAGGTTTTTAGCATATTTTACCAGTTTCAATAAGTCTTTTCTTATGGTAACTTCTCCCCCTGTAAAAATAAGTTCATCACATGTTTTACTTCCTTCTTTAAGTTCTTTTATCAGTTCTTCTGTGCTTCTGTTACCATATTTTTTTTTATGAGCCTGTACACAAAATCTGCAATTATTGTTGCATGCAAATCCTGTTTTCAAATCTAATCTTCTTCCCATGTAGTAAAGGTGTTGTCTTTGATTTTTTATGTTTTCTCTTTTGTTTATAGCAATTGACTTTTCTAAAGAATAATTTAGATTAAAATATGGAATTTACAAAAAATTTTTTCAATAAATTAGAATTGTATCTATATAGTAATAGGATATATTAAAATTTTTTAGTATATTATGTATTAACTTTCAGTAAAGATTTTATTTTTCCAAAAGCTTTAAATAACCTTGCTTTTTCAGAGAATCAAAAAGTAAAAGGTGATATATTATGGCAATTGTAGGGTTCAGTTTTACAAAAATTAATGTTGAAAAAAATAAGTCAACAGAAGGTAGCATTACTGTGAAGAATAACGTAAAGATAGAAGATATTAAGCAATCTGATATGCACGTAGGAAGTCAAAAGCAAGTTGTTGCTAAAGTCAGTTTCACATATATCTCAGAATATTCACCTAAAGTAGGCAAAATAGAGTTAGGTGGAGAACTGATTTATATGAATGAGCAAAAGGTGATTGATGAGGTTGTAAATGGCTGGGAAAAGGATAAAAAAATTCCAGAGAAGGTTATGACTCCTGTTGTTAATAATATCCTAAGCAGAGCGAACATTCTTGCGCTTAACCTAACTAAAGAGGTTAACCTACCGCCTCAGCTTAAGCTACCACGAGTTGAAGTAAAAAAATAAATTTTTTAAAATTTTTTTACTTATACTTTTTTTTAGCTAATCTTGTTATTAAGCTACCTTGAGTAATTCAGTTAACTTTATCTTTTTGTTGAACTTGGAAATTAGCTGTGGTTGCTTATCAAAAAGAATTAGTTGGCTCTTTTATGCTTCTTCTCTTACCAAAACATTTTTATATAGATTGAGTTTTGAAACACTTTGTTTTTATACACTTAAAACTATAAAGTTATAATTAATTTATTATTTTTTGGAGGTCTTATAAATGGCGAATGAAATTTCATTGAAAGTTGCTGAAGCTTTTCAAGATGATGTAAATAAAGGTATTGTAAGGATTGACTCAAGTTTTATGCATGAACTTGGCATTAGGCCAGGAGATATTGTGGAGATTGAAGGAGAAAGGAAAACTGTTGCAATCACTGACAGGGCTTATCCTGGGGATATTGGCTTGAAAATTGTACGTATGGACGGGATTACAAGGAGAAATGCTAAGACCGGGATTGGAGAAAATATTACAGTGAGGAAGGCTGAGATTAAAGAAGCAAAAAAGGTTGTAATTTCTCCTGCGCAGAAAGGCATGTCTATACAAGCCCACCCCTCTTTGTTCAAAAATGGTTTGCTAGGCAGAGTTCTTGTGAAAGGGGATATTGTTCCATTAGGTGGTGCTGACAGGAGACGCTCAGCTATGGGTGGCAGTGCTTTCAATGACATTTTTAATATGCTAAATGAAAATGTTCCTGGCTTCGGATTTTCTGATTTAAAGTTTATCGTTGCTGATGTCTCTCCAAAAGGACCTGTAGTGATAGGGGATCAGACCGAGGTTGTGTATGACCCTGAAGCAAAGGAAATCGTTGAGGAAAAGATGTTGGAGGTCACCTATGAGGATGTAGGTGGGCTTACAGAACAAATAAAACGAATACGTGAAATGGTAGAGCTTCCTCTTAAGCATCCTGAGTTATTTGAAAGACTTGGGATTGAACCTCCTAAGGGTGTGCTATTGCATGGCCCACCCGGTACTGGTAAAACTATGCTTGCAAAAGCAGTTGCCAACGAAACTGCTTCAAATTTTTTCCTGATCAATGGCCCTGAGATAATGTCAAAATTTTATGGACAAAGTGAAGCCAATATAAGAAAAAAATTTGAAGAAGCTGAAAAAAATGCACCCTCTGTCATTTTTATTGATGAGATTGATGCGATTGCTCCAAAAAGAGAAGAAACTCCGGGTGAAGTAGAAAGAAGAGTCGTTGCTCAATTATTGGGTCTTATGGATGGATTGAAAAGCAGGGGTAAAGTTGTAGTTATTGCAGCAACTAATATTGTTGATTCACTTGATCCTGCATTAAGGAGACCTGGCAGATTTGATAGAGAAATTGATATCGGTGTTCCAAATAAAGAAGGAAGATTAAAAATATTGAAAATACATACACGTGATAATCCTTTCTATACAAAACTTGATGCATTAAAAGATAATAAGGAAGTTCCTGCTGAGTATAAAGATGCTCTTACAAAGGTTCTTGAGAGTTCAAATGATATGGAGTTGGTAATTCCTGAAGAACTTGAGGGATTTATCGAAAAACATCTTAAAGGTAAACCTGCTGATAAAGACCTTTTTGATAAGCTTGAAGTAGAACAACTTAAAAAATACTTATCAAAAATATGCGATAATATGGACATTGTTAATTTGGGTGCGCTTGCAGAGAAAACACATGGTTTTGTTGGTGCTGATTTAGCTTCTTTGACAAGAGAGTCAGCTATGGAAGTATTAAGAAGATTAATCCCTGACCTTGATTTGAGCGAGGAAAAAGAACTTCCTCAATCTGTGCTTGAGAAGTTAAGAATTAAAAATTGCGATTTTACTGAAGCCCTTAAGTCGGTAAGACCGAGTGCGATGAGGGAGGTCTATGTTGATACACCCAATGTATCATGGGATGATGTGGGTGGACTTGATGATGTGAAACAAGAGCTTAAAGAAGCTATTGAGTGGCCTTTGAAAAATCCTTTGAGTTTCAGAAGGCTAGGAGTCAAGCCTCCTACGGGTGTCCTTTTGTATGGACCTCCTGGAACAGGTAAGACTTTAATAGCTAAAGCTGTTGCTAAGGAGGGTGGAGTTAATTTTATATCAGTAAAGGGTTCTGAATTGCTTTCAAAATGGGTCAATGAAACTCCTCAGCGTGTTAAAAAGATTTTTGAGAAAGCAAGACAGGTTGCTCCTACAATAGTCTTTTTTGATGAAATTGATGCTGTTGCATCAAACAGGCTAACATCAGAGAAAGCTTCTGAAAATCCGAGCATGAGTGCAGTTCAGCAACTTCTTGTAGAGATGGATGGTCTTGAGGAACTTAATGATGTTATAGTTGTAGCTGCTACTAATCGGCCTGATTTGATGGATACAGCTTTGCTGAGGCCTGGCAGGTTTGATAGGATTGTAATGGCTCCTGTCCCCGATGAAAAGACTCGTAAAAAAATATTTGAAGTTCATCTTAAAAGTATGCCGGTGGAAGGTGTTGACTCACAATATCTTACTAAGAAAAGTGAAGGTTATGTAGGAGCAGATATCGAAGCGGTTTGTAGGGAAGCAGGTATGCTTGCTCTTAGGGATGATTTAGAAGCAAAGGTAGTAACAAAAAAATATTTTGACCAGGCCTTTAGCAAAGTAAGGCCTTCTGCTTCAAAAGAAATACAGGATGCTTATGCTGAACTTAAAGACAAATTTTCCGCTGCAAGGGGAAAAGAGATGCAATCTTCAAAGCCTAATTATTTCGGTTAATTTAAACTACTTTTTTGGTAGTAAGTTTTTTTAATTTTTTAACTTGATTCCAAATTTATTGAAAAGTTAGCGCTTTTAGTATAAGCTAAGATTTATTAGCTGTTTTTAAAAAAATATTTATACTAAATGTTATTGAGTTATTGCAAAGAGGTATAAAAATGATATCCGGAGTTATGTTAAGTATATTGGTAGCGATTTTAGTTCTTGTAATAATAGGGTCTGTTGTTTTTATTATGATTTACAACAAGCTAGTCAAGATTAAGAATGATATACAGAAAGCGTGGATTAATATCAATGCTTTGCTCAAGCAAAAGACAGACGAGGTCCCATTACTTATTTCGACGATGAAGCCTTATATGGGTGAAAATCATAACCTTTTCAAGGAGATAGAGACAGTAAAGACTAATATCCTTGATGCAGGTACTGTTAAAGAAAAGTCAAACGCTAATGATAGGTTTACTACAACTCTTAACAAGCTATTTGCAGAAGGTGAAAGTGATGAAAATTTAAAAGTTGATTCAAATTTCATTCGCTTGAAAAACAAAATAAGTGGAATTCAAAAGGAGATTTCTGATAGGAGGGAATATTATAATGAAGTAGTTACAAGTTTTAATACACAATTAGAAAAGTTCCCTCATTTTATGGTTGCAAAAGTTATGGGTCTGAAATCAAAAGATATGTTTGATCTTTCAAGTACTACAAAAACATAGGTATAATTTCTAATTTAATTGAGTTTTTTTCTTAGTAATAGGAAAAACTATATAGAAACTTTTATATACTAGTTAGTTCTATAATATATTGGTATACATTTTAGTATACAAAATGAAGGTTTTATTATGAAATTCACATTTCATGGAGGGGCTGAAGAAGTAGGCAGAAGCTGCATAGAAGTAGATGATAGGTTCTTATTTGATGCAGGCCTGAAGATTACAGAGGAGGGCTCTGAATATCCTATAATGGAAGATTGCAACCATATTAAGGCAGTCTTTCTGAGCCATTCACATCTTGATCATTGCGGTGCATTGCCATTATTTAATAAAAGAGGCTTGAATTGTGGTATTTTTTGTAATTCTATGACTCGGCAAACCTCAAAAATTTTGATGAAAGATAGTTTCCATATAGAGTTGATTAATAAACAACATCCTATCTATACAAAAGATAATCTGATGTCTGTAATATCTTTTATGAAAAATGTGAAATTTGGTCGTTCATATAATCTTGATGATGCTAAATTTTCATTTCACTATGCAGGCCATATTCCTGGTGCTTCATCTGTTTTATTGGAATTAGATAACAGGAAAATTTTGTATACAGGTGATTATAATACTATTGATACAAATTTGATGTCTGGAGCAGATATGGACTTTAAGGATATTGATGTCTTGATTTGTGAAAGTACATATGGCGACAGAGAACATCCTGGAAGAAAACTGGAAGAAAAGAGATTTTTAGATAATATAAAAAAAGTACTTGAAAGGGGAGGCAATGTTCTCATACCTACCTTTGCTGTTGGAAGAGCTCAAGAAATTATGGAGATGCTCAATAAAGAAAATTTTGGTGTTCCTATTTATCTTGATGGTATGGCAAAACGTGTGACCAACCTGTATAAAAAAATGCCCGAATATATAAAAAACCCTAAGAAATATACTGATGCAATAAATAAAGTTAAGTTCATAAAAAAATGGAAGGATAGGCACGAGGTAGTAAAGCACCAAAGTATCATAATAACAACTTCTGGTATGCTTGATGGTGGTCCGGTAATTGATTATCTTGGTTATTTTTATCATAATGAAAAAAACGGAGTCTTTCTAACAGGTTATCAAGGCGAAGGTAGTAATGGAAGGCTTTTATTAGAAGAGGGTAAGGTTTTTCTTGATGGTGTACGTGTGAAGATGAAAGCCCAGGTTGAGAAATTTGATTTCAGTGCCCACGCTGGAAGAAGAGAGATAATAAAGACAATTAATTCTATCTCTCCAAAGAATTTGATACTTCAACACGGGGATTTGGAACCCTTGGAGCATCTAAGAAAAGAATTCGAATCAAAGATGAATGTTTATGTGCCAAAGATAGGTGAATCTTTAGATATATAATTTTGTGCGGGAAAAAGAGGTAAAGAAAAAAAGGTGTATAATATGCGGTATGGAATTAAGGATATGATTAATACTGTTGATGAGAACGATCTCTATAAATTACAGGCAGATCTTTCAAAAGGAGGTATGCATTTGAAGAATCTTGTTGATAGCAAGGTTAAAGAGCTTGAGTCACAAAAGTCAGGATATTGTGTTATTTGTGGGAAGGATTTAGGTAAGAACTCTTCATCATTTTCACTTGTTTTTGGTAGCGACGGGGTTAAAAAAAAGGCAAATTTTTGTGAGATGGATTGTTTAGAGTATTTTTTATCTGAGTTAAAAAAGGTGCGTGAGAAAAAATATAATAAGGAGGCAGGTAACCATGAGTTACAAGGAGCTTATACAAATATACAATAATCGGCAAGAGAAACTTCAAAACCTGATGGATGACAACTCTGTTAATCTTGAAGAAGCAAGGGCTCTTCAAATAAAGGGTGCTATTGATGAGATATCTATGTTTTTGAGGGTCCTTGAGCAGCATTATGAAAAAAATGCTAATAGCAGTGCAGTGCAGATAAACAATATAGGTAATGATACCAGAAGGGGCTTATTTGGAAAAATGAGATTGAACATTTTAGGTGAGTGATTAAGTTGGTGAAAGAAAAACCAAGGACAAATGAAGAAATTTATGAAGACTGGAAACAATTTATAAAGAATCGGAAAAACAAATTATCCAAGGATAATTAAGCTTTTATTATTATATCTCTTGTTCTCGGTCCATCAAACTCACAAAAAAATATTCCTTGCCATGTTCCAAGCATTATCTCGCCATTCTTTGCTATTAGGGTAATTGTTGTGCCCATTACTGAGGCTTTTATGTGCGCGTCACTATTCCCTTCTTTATGATAATGATTATTATTTTTTGGTATTAATTCTGCTAGTTTATTGAGAATATCTTTCTTTACATTTGGGTCAGCATTTTCATTGATTGTTACGCCAGCCGTAGTGTGAGGGATTTGTAGATATATTATTCCTTCTTTTATATCAGTAATATGTTCCTCTATAATGTGGGTTATATCTATTAATTCATTTCTTTTTGAAGTTTTTATCTTTAATTTTTTAATCATATATTTCAGGATTATTCTATTTTTTTATTTATTTTCGTTTATTCTTTTATAGTCTATATATGGGTTTTTGCTTTATTTGGGTTTTTAGTTTATTTTAGGTTGTTAAAAACTTTCTTTTATTATTAAAAGGCTGTTTAAGCTTTTTTTACACGAAAAAAAGATTTGTGCCGCTTTTCTTGTCAAATTATATATGTTAAAGAACAATAATTTTTAAAAAGGGGAATAACGGGTATAGGTATAGGTCTGTTGGGGTGGATCTGTGGGGCTAAGCCTTTCTAAGATTCATCTTCTAGTTGGAAGAATGAGGTGGTTGAAGTATGAGGTTAACGAATAAATTGGTAAAGGAAACAATTACTGAAGCGATAGGTGAAGAAGCATTGCCTATTGTAGATTTTCTAAAGACAAGAAAAAATGTATCGGAATTTATTGTTTCAGAAAAAACAGGAATTGAAATACACGGAGTAAGGAATATATTATATAGGATGCAAAAGCTTAATCTTGCAACCTATAAGAGGAAAAAAGATTCAAAAAAAGGATATTATATTAGTTATTGGACTTTTTTTCCAAAAAGGATAAAGTATCTAGTAACTGATATGAAGCAACAAAAGCTTGAAAAACTAAAAGAAAGGCTTGAGAAAGAAGAAGCAAATAAAAATTGTTTCTTTATTTGTCAGCATACCTGTGCTAGGTTGGATTTTGAGAAGGCTACAAATCTTGAATTCAAGTGTCCTGAATGTGGTTCACTCTTGATTCAGCAGGATAATTCAAGAACAATAGATTACTTAAAAGAGCAGATTAAGGAAATGGAAAGTTCAAGTTCTTCTACTTGATTTCCCTGTGTTGTTTGTATTAGTTTTTTGTTTTTCTTTATTTTGATTGTTCTTCTTTCTCGCTTGCTATTTTTATTAGTTGTTTTTCATATGGGTTAATTAATTATTTTGTTTAATAAATTTTTTCTTTGAAATTTTAATCTTTTCAGGGGTGTTTTTTTATTTTGTATCGTTAGTTTTTAGTTTTGTAAAGTGGCATGAAAGATTTAAAAAGAATTTTATATTAGTTTATTTAGGTATAATTAATATATTGAAAATGAAAAAAAAATCTTTTAATTTTAAGCTTAAGAAATATCATGTTTTACTGGCTATAGTAGCTTATATCTTCTTGTCCTTAATTTTTTTCTTTCCGCTTTTGGATAATTTTAACACTCATCTTTATGGGCCTCCTGAGGATAATATGGAGTTTGTGTGGTGTTTATGGCATGTCAAGCAGGCAGTCACGGGAAATAGTTCACTGTATACCTCCGATATGATTTTTTATCCTGAAGGACATAGTGTATTGCTTGAATCAGTTTCCTGGTTTAATGCCTTTTTTGCAGTTCCCTTACAACTGGTTTTTTCTCTTCCAACAGTTTACAATATTTTAATTTTATTAGGGTTTATTTTATCAGGAGTTGGTGCTTATCTTTTGGCTTATTACTTTTCAAAGTGCAGATTAGTTAGTTTTGTGGGTGGCTTTATATATGCTTTTTGTCCATATCATATAACTGCTTCACTTCATCATTTAAATGTTGCAAGCATGCAGTTTTTACCATTCTTTGTGCTTTTTTATTTTAAGTATATGAAAGAAAAAAAGTTATTTCATCTGTTTCTCGCGGTTTTATTTTTTGTGCTAAGCAGTTTATGTTCCTGGTATTTTTTTATAATCCTTTCTATCTTTATAGGAGCAGAATATATTTTCCATAGCATATTTGCAAAAAAATTTGATTTACATAGATTTTCACGTGTTATCCTGATTATTTTAATTTCACTAATGCTCTTATCACCTTTATTGATTCCAATGGTTAAAGTCTACTTTGATCATAGTGAAAGGCTTGATTCTTCAATGAAACAGGGACATAGCCAGGATGTTGCTGATTTATATGGCTTTGTTACTCCACTTCCACCCTTGTCTATGTATGATTTTACTGATAAAGAATTTCGAACATCTGGGTGTTACGATGAGGTCCATGTGTTTTTGGGTTTTACAAATATTGCTCTTTTGATTTATTTAATTTTTAGTAGATTAAAAAAAATAAAAAAATTATTAATGATATTTTTTTTGTTTGCACTATTATCAATGGGTAATTTTTTGAAAATCAATGATGTTGGTTTCGAGAAAATAAAACTCCCTTTTTCTCTTATTCATTACATCCCTATTGTTAATGTTCCAAGCGCTCCAGGTACCATGATTGTAATGTCGTATTTGATGCTTGCTGTACTTGTTTCATTAAGCCTTAAATCTATTATAAACTCAGCAAAAAATTTTTCGTTAGTTTATAAATATGGAATTTTTCTGATACTTTGTTCGTTTATCATATTTGAGTTTTATGGCGTAACTGATTTAATGACGCCATATGTTTCAGAGGATATATATAACGAAATTCCTGGTCCAGATGGTGGAGTTGTGAACCTTCCTATTCTTTATTGTGGGCCAGAAAATATTTTGATTTCAAACCCGTATGACTTTAGAATAAAAAATCCTGAACTTTATAATGGTTTTAGTATCAACAAAAGAGCGCAATTACTTTCTGACCAATACTACATGATGCTTCAGACGAATCATGGTGTCCCTATATTCAATGGTTGTTTATCAAGAATGTTTGGAGGTCCTAACAGAAAGTATTTTAAAGATTTAAAAGATGCTGATAAGATTAGGGCCTTTTCATATCAAAACAACATTAGTCATTTTGTTTTGCATAAGGGATATTATAATGACAACAAAGTAAGATTTTTAAATAAAAATTTTCAAAAAATTTCAGAAAATAAAAACTGTATCTTATATAAGGTGATTTAGCTTATACTTAGTAAACCTAAAATTTTCATTATTTTTTGGATATTTTTTGCCCGGAAATAAAATATTTTGTACCCAAAGGAACTTTACAAATAAATCTTTCGTATTCTGAAAGTAATTTAAAAGGACTTAACAAAATATATTCTTTTTTTAGTTTTTTGAATCCATATTTTTTGTAGAATGTTAAAACTTCTTGAGGTTTATGCAGTTTTAGCTCATCCCTATTTTCCTTAGCATACAACTTTGTAAAGGGATTGTAAGGGTTACATTCAAATATTATTAAAACACCGTTTTCTTTAAGTAGTTTGTAACACTTTTTTATTATTTTTTCAATATTTTCAAAATGATGCAAAAACGAGTAACATACTATCAAGTCGAAACTCTCTTGAAATTTATAACTTAAAAACTCACCCTGGACATAACTAATTTTATATTTTAAGATGTTTTTTATATCCATACCTTTAACACAATCTAAATAATTCTTTAGTTTATAAGTTATGTATCCATCATTACAACCTAAATCTAATACTTTTAATTTATCATTTTTATTATAAAATTTTAGTATATCAAAGGTTTTTTTAATTTGTATATCTTGGAATTTTCTAGTCTGTTTTTCAACGAAATTACTGAACATATTAATAAATGCAAAACCAATTAATTTATAAATCTAAGTATTTTTTCAGGATTATATTCATAATAATTTTAAAAGTTTAAAATTTAGGAAAAATGAGAATTTTAAGATTAGTAAGGTTTGGTTTAAAATATTTATTAGGGTACAAGGTAGATGGCATTGGACTTATACTTACGAGAAGATGCAATCTAAATTGCCCTTATTGCAAAATCAAATCCAACTCAAATTCAACTAAATTGTCTGTTTCTTCGTGGAAGAAAATTATTGATAAATTTGTTGAAAATAAACATATTCATTTTATTTTTACAGGTGGTGAACCTCTATTGTACAAAGATTTACCATCTCTTATTAATTATGCATCAAAAAAATCTATAACTAGTTTGATAACCAATGCTACATTAATCAATCCAGAATATTTCAAAAAAATGAAAAATTTGGATTATCTTACTTTTTCTATTGATGAACTCTTTAATAAAAATGGATTTGAGAAATGCCCTGTTGATAAATTAGAAATGATTAAGATTAATTCAGCAAAATATGGGATTGAAACTTCTGCTATTATAACTATAAACTCACAAAATATTGATGATGTTCCTTCAATAATCAAGAAAGTTAACTCCTATGGTATTCCTGTGCTCCTTTCTTTATTGCATTCTGACGAGGGTAACTATGACTTTAGAAGTTACGTTCCTGATTTAGAATTTAAGACTCAAAAGCAAGTTGCAAAGCTTCGGGAATTGGAAATGACTTTATTAAGGATGAAGAAAGAAGGTTATATGATTTCTGAAAATAATGATTTCATAAAAAATATGGCTAATTATGTTACTGGTAAGTTTAAGATACAATGCCCGGCAGCTAATTATTTTTTTACAATAAATAATGATGGTTTTATTAAGGCCTGTCATGATATGAAGCCTTCAAAAATAAATGCGCTTGAATTTAAAGATTATGGGAAAATGAGAATTGAGCTAAAAAAAACAATTATGCCTTCTTGCAATTGCTATTATGATTGTTATTTTAATAAAAGTCTAAGACCAAAACAATTTTTAAATTTGTTATTAAGAAGACTTTTTTAAAATGATAAAAAATAGCTATTAATATTTTTCTTTGCTTTATTCAACTTTCAATTAAATTTGTATATCTTATATGTAATATTTTTTTCTTTATATTTTTTGAAAATAGTTAAATTATATTTTTTTTTAATCCAGTCACATAATTCGAATGTTGTTTTATTTATTTTCAACCCATATAATGTTTGATTAAGTGAATGACAATAGTATCCCTCGTAGAATAGATAGTTGTATTTTTTTTGTATATGATGGCCTTTATATAGTTCAGTTAATGTTATCATTTTATTGTCAAGTGGCGCAAGTACCTTTTGATGTGGAATTATAAATGTATAATTACTTAAATTGTCTTTTAAAATTTTTGATGGGGCTTCTGTAGCAAGGATTCTGTATTTATTATCTAATCTATTATATAATTCTTGAACTTCAATGGTGTAGAGAATACTTACTATAATTATGAAAACGGGTATAACAAAGTATATAATTGATTTAACTGGTAATTTTTTTTTAATATTTTTATAAATGTAAAATGAGCCGTAAGCTGCCAGTGTTGCTATGAAAGGCATAAATATAAGTGAAAATCTGCTTATCCCTCCTAAATTTATATTTGTTTTGCATATTATAGAGTTGAATAAATAAAAAAATATTACAAACGCTGAAAGGAAAATGCCTTTTCTAATGTTATGACATAAAATAAAATATAAACCTATAGCTCCTAGTAGTAATAATATAAAGTAGAGAAACATTGTTTCTGTTCTAAAAAATTGTTCATAAAAGATATATTTAAAATACTTTGCAAAGACGCTAAATATCATTCCTTCTTTTAGTGGATCAAGGTCTGGTGCACTTGAATACCAGTAGATTGTAATTATATAATTTGGTAAACTTAAAACAAAATATAATAGATAAGCCAATTTTTCTTTTTTAAAATGAATTAGTTTTTTTTTAATGAATAAAAAAATCCCTAGTAAGAATGGTATTATTAAAAGAATATTCTCACCTCTAAAGAATGTTGTTAATGATAATGAAGTAAGGGCAAGATAGAGAAGTTTGTTTTTTTTATTTTTATAAAATAATGTGCTGAAGTATAAAGTTATTATAATAAAAAATAATGATGCTACATTGGTTTCAGCAGTATTTGACCAAAATATATGTTTTGGAAACATTGCAAATATAAAACTTGCCAGAAGTGATATTTTTTGGTTTTTAATTAAATTATTTACAAACAAAAAAACTGCAGGTATTGTTAAAACACCTAATACGAACGACGCCTTTAGAGCCACAATATTGCTAATACCTGTTACAGAAAATATTATCGAAAGAACAGATGGCCATCCTATTGGTCTTAGAAAACCATTCCCCTGGTAGAATTCATTAAGTATATTTTTTCCAGCTTCCACATATGCCATTTCATCTATCCACATGAAATGATTCATTGGCATAATTATACGTATAAAAGTTGATAAAAGAAGAATAAGTCCTAAAAATTTCCATGTCTTTTTTTTAATTCCTTTTATTGATAGAACAATATTTTCCCAATTAAGTTTTATAAAATAAATTAACAAAATTAAGTTTATAAAGAAAAAATAAGGTAAGTTTTTATATATTAGGTGTATTATCATCATTTTAACTATTTTTGTTCCATTTTCTTATTGGCTCTAATTTTGCTGTATTTATTCAAATTTCAATTAAATTTGTATATGGTATATGTAATGTTTTTTTCTTTGTATTTTTTGAAGACACTTAGATTATATTTTTTTTTAATCCATTCACATAAATCAAATGTCATTTTATTACCTTTAAACTTTCCATAAACTGGTTCATTTACAAAATTACAAAAATATCCCTCATAAAATAACATCTCTCCCTTTTCTATGGTTATATTTGCGTAAAAATTTTCAATTTTTATTATCTTTTTAACATTCACGCCTGCCAAAGTTTCGGGGTGGGTAGTTATTATAGTATAATTTTCAAGGTTTTCTTTGGCTAGTTCTTGAGGAATATTTGTTGCAAGTATTCTATGGCTAAAATCTAATTTATAATTTACCCCTAGCATTTCATATATGTAAAAGGAACTCATAATAAATATAAAAATAACGAAGAGCAAATAAAAAATAATTTTTTTATTAATTACCCTTTTAAGGTTAGTATAGCTGTAAAATAAGCCATAAGCTGCTAATGTTGCTATGAAAGGCATAAATATAAGTGAAAATCTACTTATACCCCCCATATCTATATTAGGAGGAGAAATTACAGAGTTGAATAGGTAAAAACCGATTATAAATGAAACTAAATAAATTTTTATTTTTTTCATTTTTGGAATTAGTTTATAAATACCTATAATGCATAATAATAGAATAAAAACTCCAAGAAAAATACCATATCTTGAATAAAATTGATCAGATATCAGGTATACTAAATATTTAGAAAAACCTGTCATAATTGTTTTATTTTTTATTAGTTCAGCTTCAGGCGTATTTAAATACGAATGTATAATTATGATAAAATTTGGTATATTAAAAACAAGATAAAATAAGTATGTTAATTTTTGAGTGATTATATGTTTTTTTAGTGATTCATTAAAGAGTACTACTCCGATGAGGAAGTAAAAGATAAATAATATGTTTTCAGCCCTAAAGTGAATTATAAAACTAAGTGAGATTAGTGAAAGCCAAAGTAAATTCTTATGTTTATATTTATAATAAAGAGTACTGAAGTATAAAGTTATTGTAATAAAAAATAAGGATGCTACATTGGTTTCAGCAGTATTTGACCAAAATATATGTTTTGGAAACATTGCAAATATAAAACTTGCCAGAAGTGAAATTTTTTGGTTTTTAATTAAAGTATTTACAAACAAAAAAACTGCAGGTATTGTTAAAACACCTAATACGAACGACGCCTTTAGAGCTACAATATTGCTAATACCTGTTACAGAAAATATTATTGAGAGAATAAATGGCCAACCAATAGGTCTAGAGAAAACATTTTCCTGAAAAAAACTACCATGAAGGATGCTTTTTCCAGCTTGCACGTATAACATCTCATCTATCCACATAAAATGATTCATTGGCATTATTACCCTTAGTAGAAATCCTGAAAGTGTTATTAGCCCTAAAATAACCCAACTATTAGTTTTTACACTTTTTATTGATTTAATTATGTATTTCCAGTTAATCTTAATGCAATAGATAAGCAAAATCAGATTTAAGGCAAAAACAAAAGGCAATGCTTTATATATTATATTAATTAATATCATTTTAGTAAGAATTTTATATTTTTAATCATTTTACTTTTATATTAGGCTTTCAATCATATTTTAGTTTAATCAATAAAAAGTTATTTTAAGTAAATT
>JBNJGV010000002.1:32357-39877 GCA_051819785.1 Nanobdellota archaeon
CATTTTAGTAAGAATTTTATATTTTTAATCATTTTACTTTTATATTAGGCTTTCAATCATATTTTAGTTTAATCAATAAAAAGTTATTTTAAGTAAATTTTTAAATTTAACCATTTCACATATAACTCGTTTAATAAGTGTCTACTTATTAAGCGCAGGCTAATTTATAAATTAAGATGATGCTATTGATAAAATGATTCCCCGCAGGATTATAAGGATATACAATGGAGAAATATTTGATTTGGTTAATTTTGTCTTAAAGCATAATATTATTTCTGGTGATTTTGTTAAAAAATTTGAAGAAAAATTTGGTAAAAAAATTGGTACTGATTATAACTTATCTCTATCAAAAGCCCGTCATGGGTTATGCTTGATTTTTAAAGCTCTTGGCTTAGAAAAGGGGTCGGAAGTAATAATGCCGGCGTATTCGATAAATGGTGTGGTCAATGCTATAAAAGCATTAGGTCTTAAGCCACGAACGGTAGATATTTCTGAAGACTCATTAAATATAAATCCAAGATTGATTGAAAAAAAGATTAATAACAAGACTAAGGCTGTTTTGGCAGCTCATATGTATGGTGTTCCCTGTGAAATTGAAAAGATAAGAAGAATATGTAAAAAGAACAAGCTTTACTTAATTGAGGATTGCGCGCATTCTCCTGGTTTAAAGATTGGTAAGTATGCAGCAGGAAGCTTTGGAGATGCCGCGATATTTTCTTTTGATACGATTAAACCATTAAATACGTTTGAAGGAGGGATTGTATCTACTAATGATAAATCGCTTTATGTAAGAATGAAAGCTCAAAGGGATAAACTTAAAGCGCAAAGCAGGTTTGCTTTGTTTACAAGAATTTTTAGCAATCTTGCTGAAAAGGTTGTTATTGAGACTTTTCTTTCAGGATTGTTGGTTCCTTTTTTGTATTTCGATACCACAAACAATTTACTAACTGGAACTTATAAGAATATTGGCCAAAAACACAGCCCAGAAAAACTTACTAATCTGCAAGCTTACATTGGACTAAGACAGCTTGAATATTATGAAGAATGGACCAATATTAGGAAAAATAATAGTGAATTTCTTAAATCGAATATAAACCTAGAGAGCCAGTATTTAAAAAGGAGTCAAAATTCGACTTATTATTTTTTAGTTTTTAAATATAGTAAAAATATAAGGGCTTTTCAAAAACGTCTATTACTTAGAGGTATTGATATAAATATTAAGAATGAACTTGCTGATAGATGTAATCTATTAACTGAAGATACTGCGCCAGTAACGCAAAAAACTTATTCAAATGTTATTCAAATACCTAATCATGAAAAATTAACAAAAAAAGACTTGACTAAATTGGTTAATGTATTGAATAAAGAGGTCAATAATTAGATGCGCATTTTTTGCAAATTTCAAGTTCCATTTTTCCAACTCTTATATCTTTTCTGATTTTAGAAAATCTTGGATCTCTCCACACACTGATGATTTTATCTTTTTTAACATTTCCAAATACATATCTTGAAAAATAATCATCACTGCATAGTTTAATGTTTCCTTTATAGTCTATTGTTAATTCAAGGGTAGGTATAATACAAAATGTTTTTTTTTCAGGATTTTTTACTTTTACTAATCCACCTCTGGTGGAAAGTGTATTATCTGATATCTCTTTTCTTAAGTTACAATTTCTCCCATTGAAAAATTTAGGTATTTTTCTTTCTGAGTGAATAGTTATATTAAATATTACTTTTATTTTACTTAATCTGTTATATAATTCTTTTGTCAGAAAATCACCATTTGTATAAATGATTATTTTGTTTTTTGGAAGATATTCTCTCAAAATTTTTATAATTTTAATTATCCTTTTATCCATTAAAGGCTCATTAAATCCTGTAAGTGTTATGTCTCCTGTGAATTTGAGTTTTTTTAACTCAGAGCATATTTTTTTTATATATCTTAAACTTAATTTACCTTTTTCTCTTTTGTATTTTGAATTTGGGCAATAAGAGCATTTCCTGTTGCAATAAGAAGTAGTTTCAATCTCGACTGATTCAAATAAAATCGATTTACTTCTCCTAAGCTTGTTTTTAGCTATTATTAATCCAAGATAGAATCGCAATAATAATTTTCTTAGCCCAGGTGAAACATTTCTGGACCTTTTAAAAATAAATCTATTTAACATTTTTTGTGCTCAGTAAGCTAAAATATTTGATGAAGGTTGTAAAAATTTTAAATTGTCTTTTTGGGTGGTAAAACATATCCAGTGCCTCTCTGAAAAATAAGGGTAGGAAGATTTTAGGGTTCAGATAAAATGAAATATACCATGATTTTAGGGTTTTTTCCAGTTTACTTTTAGGTATATCACTGAAATTGTATGTAAGTTTCCCATAATGATATATATTTTTGTTTTTAATTAAGCTTTTATTTTGTATATAATAGGGACTTCCTGGATATGGTGTGAAAAAAGCTATTTGTAGCATATTTGGCCTTATTTTTTTCAAAAGCTCCTTACTTTTTGCTAAGTCACTAGTCCTTTCTTTAGGATTTCCTAACATAAAAAAGGCAACGGTCATAATATTATGCTTCTTGCATAGGTAAAAGCATTTTTTTATATCTTCAACATTTTCTCCTTTTTTTAAAATTCGCATTATTTTTTGTGAGCCTGTTTCAACACCAATATTGAGACACTGGCATCCTGCTTTTTTCATTTCTATTAATGTTTTCTCATCAACACTATCTGCTCTTATTTGCGCCATCCATGAGATTTTTAATCCAGTCTTATTTATTTTTTGACATAGTTCTCTAACAAAATATTTGTTGCATAAAAAATTATCATCAAGAAATCTTATGTGGCTGGCTCCTGCGTTTAGAAGTCTTTTTATTCTTTTTATAGCTTCTTTTACAGTAAAATTCATTATTTTTTTGCCATGGCTTATTCTCAATGTTTGAGAGCAATATATGCAATTGTAACGACAACCTTTTGTAAGACTTATGAATCCCCATTTTTTTATTAACTTATCTTTCATTAAATAAAGAGTATAATAGTCTCTTTTCATAATATTATCAAGGTCAATAAGGGGAAGATTATCCATTTTAGTTATTTCAAAAAGCTTGGTTTGTTTAATCGTATTCTTCTGTAGATAACAAAGATTTGGAAGTTTTTTTATCTCTTCTTTTCTAGGTTCTTTTAATTTTACGAATTTTTCTAAAAATGGAATTATTTCACCTTTAATTACCATTGTATTCTTTTTAGTTTCCAATAAATCCTTTGGTTCAGCTGAAGGGTGCTGTCCAAAGCAAAAGATAATTGATTCTGGCTGTCTTTTGTTTATTATATCTATCAATCTTTGACTATTTTTAAGATTAAAGCTTTTTACCTGAATAAAGAAAAAAGAAAATTTATTTTTTTTTAGGTAATTTGATAACTCTACTTCATCTATTTTATCGGTTCTCATATCAATAAAATCTGTTTTATACCTTTTTTTCAAAAGGCTTATACCTCTTATTATATTTATGTCTGGTTCTACACTTTTTAGAGTGAATTTGTTTTCAAATCCATTAATGCATGGCTCAATTATCAGTGTTTTCATTTTTTATCTTGGATTTATATTGGTTATAAGGTTTCTTTTATAAATGATTACATGTCCCCATTTTCTTTAACTAATCTTGAGATGTGCTGAATATCTTTTTTTTTTAAGTTATAATAAAATGGTAAATAAATTAGTTTTTTTTCAAGAGAATGAGCTATTTTGCAACTTTCTCCGCCAATATTTCTCATGTAATGAGCTTTAGTGTCAATACCTTTAAGGAAAAGATTTTGTCTTAGTGATTCCATATCATGCGATCTATATCCTAAATAAAGGGGATAGCAGGAGTTATTGCTAAATGTTTGAGTGTTTTCTTTCAGAATTTTTTGATATGTATTTTTAATCATCACTTTTTTTTTATTACGCTCTTTTAATTTTTTAAGATTTTTATTAATTAATCCTGCATTAAGTGAGCCGATTGTTTTATTAATATTTTTTGGACTATAATCTGGGTCTGTTTTAGATGCTTTGTCAAGCAAATCTATACCCAATATTTTTATAAAAAAAATAACATACCAAAATATTATTGAAAATAATGGTTGATTTAGCATAGTGGCTTCTAAATTATTTTTTATTAAATATTTGAATTCTTTTATTATTGACATCTCTTTTTTTGACTCATTTATTAAGTTTGAAAATTCTTCTGTATTGTTTATTAATAGAAAACCTCCACATAATCCATGAAAAGTTTTTGCTGGATGCAGGCTAAAGGCAGATATGTCACCAAATGTGCCACAAACTCTGTTTTTATACTTAGATCCGACAGTATGGGCACAATCTTCAATTATATATAACCCATATTTATTTTTTAGCTTCTTTAATTTATCCATTTCACAGGGATTACCAAGCATATGTGTGGTTATTATTGCTAGAGTATTTTTACTGATTTTTTTTTCAGCTTCTTTTGGATTAATGTTGAAAGAATTTTTTTCTATGTCTGCAAAGATGGGTATTAATCCTGCTTTTTTTACAATATTTCCAATTAATTCAAAATTAAATGCGGGGACTATTACTTCATTTTTGTTTTCCACCTTATATTTTTCTTCATACTTGTCTTTTAATGCTTTAAGCGCTGTGTAAAGTGAATCCCTTCCGCTTTCAAAAAATACAATTTTTGATTCATGATTTAGCCCAAGTGTTTTTTTAATATTAGTTCTAAGTGTTTCTTTTTTAGTAGGTCTTATTAGTAAATTAAATGGTATTGTTTGTCTAGGATATTTTTTGATTGTTCCTGCGGTAAGAAAGTGTATAGGTAATATAAAAAAGATAATTCCTATTAGTCTTAGAGCTAAAACAATTAAAAGGTTTGTGACTAGATCAATACCTATAAGGTAATTGAGGATAAATAAGAATATTTCTTGTAAACCTATACCTCTGTGGACAATATGATAAAAAAAGCTACCCATAGAAACAATAAATAACGCCCAGAAAGGGCTAACTGGGACATTAAATGCCAAATATATGAAAAATACTTTTGGTATTTCAAGTAAATACCTTATGATATATTTCATGTAAATTTCAGCATCTTTTTGGAGGATTATTACGAATAGTAAAACTATAGGGATTATCAAGAATAGTTTAGTTATTCCACCCAATGAAATAAATAGCAGGAAAAAAAGAGCTATAGCTCTTTTTTTATCCATTTTTTCTATTTTAGTGGAAAATATCGCGTTGTATTCTTGTATCAATGTATTTTTGGCTGAGCTCTTTTCTTTTTCAAAAGCTAAGGCTAGTGCTCCTAAATAGCATCCAAGTATTGAGAAAGTTAAATATAGTAAATTTACCTTTTCCATTGCTTTATGAAATCCTTATATATTTTTTAAAGGTTTTTATTTCTAAAGGTTTGTTAAGATAAATTATAATATTTGTTTTTTAGAACTAAACTTGTTTTTTTGATATGTGCTTTTAATTATATACTATTCAAAATTCATTAGATTTAAATACTTTCCATTTGCTAAATTTGTTATGGAGCATATTAAACCGGCTACAATATTAATTGGTTGTACTGTTGGCGCAGGGGTTTTGGGATTGCCTTATGCGATATATGAGTCTGGTTTCATAACCGGATTATTAGTTCTTGCTTTCCTTGGAGGAATTATGCTTGTTGTGAACCTATTTTTTGGGGAGGTTATATTGAGTACTGAAAAGACCCACCAACTCCCAGGTTATGCAGAACTTTATCTTGGTAAATGGGGCAAAATAATAATGGATTTAGCTATGGTTGTAGGTATCTATGGTGCACTTTGTGCTTATTTAATTGGACAGGGTCAGGTTATAAGTGAATTATTTGGCCTGCAGGAGCATATGGCAATATTTATTTTTTTTATGTTTGGAGGGTTGCTTATTTATACTGGTCTAAGGGCAATTGATAAGGCAGAGGGTATTTTTGTATTCTTAATAATGATGATTGGTATCCTTATATTCGTTTTTAGTCTGAGCAGAATAAATACTAATTATCTTGAAGGATTTAATGCTGCTAAGATATTTATTCCCTATGGTATAATCCTCTTTGCTTTGAATGGTTTAGTTGCAATTCCTGAAATGAAAGAGGAACTTCTATTAAATAAAAATAAACTAAAAAAATCAATCATTCTAGGCACTCTTTTACCTGTTGTTTTATATGTATTGTTTTCTATCGCGATTATTGGAACATCAGCAGATTATTTTTCTCCTGAATCTGCTATGGCAAATCTTGTTGTAGGAGAAAGCATGGGAAATATTGCAGAGTTTTCATTAAATATTTTCACTCTTTTGGCTCTTACAACATCCTTTATGGCTCTGGGTTTTGGCTTGAAATGGCAATTTTTAAGTGATTTAAAACTTAGTAAAAATTCTGCATGGATGCTGGCAATGTTGCCTCCTCTTTGTATAGCTGTTTTAGGCCTCACTACATTTACTAGCGCATTAGGATTTGTGGGGGCATTATGCGGTGGGACTCAGGCAATTCTTGTAGTTTTGATGCATAGGAAAGCCAAGGAAAGACCACAAAGGAAGCCTGAATATTCTATCAAACATCATCCACTAATTGGACATACAATAATCTTTTGTTTAATTGTCGGAGTGATTATTGGAACATTCTTTGTTTAGCTAGTTATCAAATTTTATACAATGTTGATATTTACAACTTATAGTATCCTTTAATGGTTTATCTAAAGCATTTTCAGATATATTTTTTCAAATTATTGAAAAAAATCCAAAATTTTTTTATATTACTTTTTAGATTGGTAATGTATGACTCAAGAATACTTAAAGTATGTATGCCCACAATGCGGTTATAAGTTTAGGTTCAGAGTAAACACTAAAAAGGTTTTGCGTTGCCCAAATTGTGCAAGTAAAAATGTAGTTCAAGATAAGTTTGACTTGAACAGGTTGGTTGATAAATTATAATAATCTTGTGCCAAGATATCTCTTAGATAAATTATAGGTAAAATATTTAAATTTTCATGCATACATTTTCTCGAATGAGAAAAATTAATAACTTATTAAAGCCCAGTCTTATGAAAATTGGAACTTGGATTTTACTTTCTGGGCTCTCAAATTTTCTATACTCATATATGAAGTCTTTTAGTTTGATACCTTGTAAAATATTTTTATTAAGTGATTCAACTTGGAGTTTATGTCCAATTGATCCTACGCTTGCAGAAGGGACTATATATTTTGGATTGACGTTTCTTGATTCACTATATCTTAATTTTTTTTGGCCGATAGTAATATTTATCGGTTTATTTATGCTGGTTATACCTTACCTTTTCTCTTGTTTTATTGTTGAAGGATATAATTATATCATGAAAACATAACAATAATTTTATATACGATGCTCTTACTCTTATGAATATGGAGGCAAAAACCGGTGATTATGTAAAAGTTTCAACTGATGAAGGTACATATGAAGGCATATTAATGCCTAGGCCCGAAATCTTGGAGAAAGGAATAACTGTTATAAAACT
>JBNJGV010000002.1:39977-53582 GCA_051819785.1 Nanobdellota archaeon
TTCTGAAGTCATGACTTGTATGCATGCAACTAGTAATGATGATTATTGTTTATTGATAAGAGGAACACGAGTTAGAAAAATGCACACTTCAAGACGTGATGCTTTCAGGCCAATTAATTCAAAACCACTTGCAAAGGTTTATCCTAATGGTATAATTGAAGTAGTTGACCACGATTATGCTAAAAGAAAGGAAACTAAATGTAAAATATTTAATAAATTTGAAGGAAAAACTGCTTTATTATATATATACCCTAATTTTGACCCTAATGTAATTTCTTATTATTCAACTAAGGATTTCAAAGGTTTAGTTATTGGGGCGACTGCTCTGGGTCACGTGAATTCTGATGGCTCCAAAAATGTTTTACCTATGATAAAAAACGCGATTGATGCTGGGATTATTGTGGTTATTGCTTCCCAAACAATTTATGGTTCAACTCATAAATACGTGTATTCAAACCTTAGAAAGCTTTCTATTCAGTTAGGATGTGAATTTGCAGGAGATTGCCCTCCTGAAATGGCTTATGTTAAATTGGGATGGTCGATTGCTAACTCAAAGAGTAAAAGTGAAGCTAAGGAAATTTTTAGAAAAAATATTTCTGGTGAATTTTCACAAAGAAGTGCTTATGAGACTTTTCTGAATTAAGGTTTGTTTGATTTTTCTATTATGGATTTTAAGTTATAGGTATCCAAGTTCTTTTGATGCTATGATGAACATACAATGGCTCCAACACAGTGGTTTAACAGAGACTTGTATTTTATTTTTAAATATTTGTTCGGCTATGAATGTATTATCTACGTCATTTATTACTTTAAAATAATATTTGAGAGCTTCATCTCTTTTACCCATCTTATGCAGAACAATACTCATCCAAAAATTTAGTAGCGGCCAATAGCCTGCTCCTTTTTTACGGTCTTGGTTATTGTAAATCCAGCCATCGTATTCATCATGTTCATATCTATATACTCCATAATCCTTAACCAGATTTGATTCAATTTTTTCGATTGTCTTTTTTGCATTTTCTGTTCCGGGTTTGATTATATCAAATGGCCATATTAAACCCAGGAGGCTTGCATCTATTCTCTTGTCATTAATTTTCCCGAATGCTCTAAAAAAATTACCTTCATTTTTTGCTGAATCAATTAGTTTTTTTTTGATTGATTTCATAGTCTCTTTATATCTGTTGTTTCCTGTTAGTTCATATGCGCATTCAAGACCTTTTATGCAGGCAGAGAGTGAATAGGAAAAATTATCTTTTAAATCCGGAAAAGTTAGCCTTTCCTCCCATAAATCGTTTGTAGATATAGTGAAATTATTTTTGTCCCATGTTGCGCATATGCCGTCTGCGCATTTTTTTACTAAGTTTCTATTTATGTTCCCTTTATATTTGAAATGGTACCAGCTTGCAAAAAGTACTGTTCCAACTTGATCTGGCTGGAATCTACTTCTGGCCAATTTTCCGTTAGTGAAATATTTTTCATAAAATAATCCTGTTTCTTGAAACTTTTGAGTTGTCGTAAGCCAGTTGAAAAATTTTTCTTGAAAATCTCTAAATCCGATTATATCGCCTGCAATACAAGTAAAAGAGGCATCTCTAGGCCATACAAAAAAATAGTTTTTAGCTTCTCTTGGATAATATTTTTTCTTTGAGTTTGCAGCTACAATACTTCCATTTTCTATTATGCAGTCCTGTATAACACTTTTACTAGAGTCCAATAACTGATTTATTTTTGAATTAGTCATAATATGGATGGATGCTTTTATTATTTAAAAAATTTGTACATATAAATTTATTAAAAATAAACTATTTTATGCAAAGATAAATTTATAAATGAAAGATATTTTAAGAAAGTTATGACTAATATCGATGCCTGGGGTTCAGTTAAGATTGAGAATTATGAGCATGTTTTCAAAGAATTTGGGCTAAAAAAGTTCGAGTTCAAAGAAATATCCAAGAATTATCTTATACAGAGAGGAATGATAATCGCTCACAGGGATTTTGACAAAATAAAAGAGGCAATCGCAACTAATTCCAAATTCCTGCAACTAACAGGGATTGCATCTACAGGAAAACTTCACCTTGGGCATAAAGTAGATATAGATTTTTTCAGGCTATTTAAGAGTCTTGGAGCAAGCGGGAAATTTTGCGTGTGTGACATTGATGCTTATGTGAGCCGACCGAAAGTCAAAGATATGGATACAGCAAAAGAATTCGCAGTGGATAACGTAGCAGATGCGCTTGCCCTGGGACTGGATAAGGAAGACCTATATGTACAGAGTCAAAAAGAAAAGGAATATTTCACATTCAGTTATGAGATTTCTAAGAAAATAACAAAAAATATGTTTGAAGCTATCTATGGGCATGTGGATTTGGGGAAAGTTTCTGCTGTTTTTTTGCAGATAGCAGATATTCTGCATATACAACTTCCCTTTATGTATGGAAAAGCACCAACAATAACCGGGATAGGTCTTGACCAAGACCCCCATGCAAGGATCACAAGAGATATATCAAGGTATTATGATATGAATATCCCTAGTTTTTTTTACTTTTTACATCAATCAGGTTTGAAAGAAGGTAGCAAAATGAGCTCATCAGAGCCTGACACCGCCATTTTTTTAGAAGATACTTCTAAAGAGGTCAAAAGAAAGATAAATAAATCATACACTGGCGGAAGAGACAGCGTTGAAGAACAAAAAGAGAAAGGCGGTGATCCGGACATATGCAAAGTCCATGAGATATACAGGTTCCATCATCCGGATGATAGTTTTGTCGATGGGATATATACTGATTGCAAGAAAGGCAATTTGTTATGCGGTGAGTGCAAGAAAAAATGTATTGAGTTTCTCAATGATTTTCTGGAAAAGCACCAGAACAAAAAGAAAGAATCAATTGAAAAAGCAAACAAAATTGTCTATGGTAGTTCTGATTAAAGAATTTTTATTATTAGCAAAATCTGTTATTTATAATCTAGTTTACATAGCTTAAAAAGACCAGTTAAATATATTATATTTCACAAAAACATCAACAATGGTATTCACCTGAGTGTTAGAGTAATTTTTCATATTGCTTTTAGTGTGGGGATTTATTTTAGAAGTTCGGGCTTAAGTTAGGGAATCTTTATTGTTGTTCATGTTTTTGTATTTTAGGGTCAATCCTATATATCTAGTCCGGCATAGCTGTCATTAACGATGGTGTTTATGTTGCATGATGCACTTAGATATTAATTTTAGTATTTATTTTTAGAGTGTGTTATTGGATTATCAAAAATCTGTTGAAATTTTCTGTGACATTAACTTTAAATATATTTTACTTTAGCTAGTAAGTATGTCCGACAAACTTTACCAAAAAGCAAAATCTTTCTTTGAAGACAGCAAAGGTAGTCATGACTGGGAGCATACTCTTCGCGTTCAAAGCCTTGCAATGCACATAGGAAAATATGAGAATGCGGATTTAGATATACTAAATGCGGCAGTTTTATTGCATGATATTGGAAGGGCAGAGGAAGATGAAAAAAAAGGAGAGATTTGTCATGCCCAAAAGGGTGCTGAACTGGCAGAAGAGTTACTAGATGAGTTTAATTACTCAAAAGATTTTATTAAAAGTGTTAAGCACTGCATACTTACACATAGATATAGGGGGAAAAACATCCCTCAAACAAAAGAAGCAAAGATTCTTTTTGATGCAGATAAACTCGATTGCCTCGGTGCTGTTGGTGTGGGAAGAGCCTTTTTGTTTGCAGGAGAGGTAGGGGCCAAGCTGCATGATAAAAATGTGGATATAGATAATACAAAGTCTTATACAAAAGATGACACGGCTTATAGGGAATTTCTTGTAAAGGGTCAATATATAAAGGAAAAAATGCAGACATCTGAGGGTAAAAGAATTGCGCAGGAAAGACACAAGTATGCCAAAGAATTTTTTGACAGGTTGAACAAAGAAGTTGATGGAGAAATCTGATTCAAAAAGAAATTAAAAAAAAATCTTATATGGTAAATAAATTAGTAAGACTTTGCAAAATAAAACATTCTATAAGCGGGCTTGCCGCATTTTACACATTTTCCGTTTGTTGTAGCGTCAAATGGGGAATTAAGCGTTTTCACGCCATTTGCTTCTTCTTTAATCTCATCTTCGCATTCAGGGGTGTTGCAAAACGGGGCATAAGCCATCTTTTTGTTGCTTGTAGCCTTTTTTAATTCCTCAAAATCATTGACCTTTACAGTTTTTTCTGTAAAATTCTTTTTAGAGCGCTCATAAAGGTTCTCATGTATTGCCTGCAGAATCTCTTCCACCTTTGAGTTTAGCTCTGTAAGACTCACTGCTTGTTTTTCATTAGTGTCACGTCTTACAAGCATTACTTGCTTATTTTCAATATCTTTTGGGCCAATTTCTAGCCTGAGTGGAACACCTTCCATTTCATACTGGTTGAATTTCCAGCCCGGAGTCCTGTCATCTATTTTATCCAGATGTACTCTGTATTTAGAGAGGCTGTCAGAAACTTCAGTTGCCTTTTCAAGTACTTGCTTTTTGTTTTCTTCTTTAAAGATTGGAACAATTGCAATTTGTTTAGGCGCAACATATGGGGGGAGAACAAGACCCTTATCATCTCCGTGCATCATTACCATAACACCAATCATTCTTGTAGTGATAGCAAATGTATTCTGCCAAGCATACTCGGCTTCTTCGTTTTCATTAGAAAAGGTTATCTCAAAGGCCTTTGCAAAATTCTGACCATCGTGGTGAAAATCAGGCCCCTGTATTGCTTTGCCTGAGTCAAGGAAGCTTTCAATGGAGCAGGTGTATTCAGCACCAGCAAACTTTTCTTTTTCAGATTTATACCCTGCAGAGCCATAAATTGCCATATAATTTTTTAGAATATCCTGATAAATTCCAAGTATCTCGTTTCTTTCTGCCTCTGCTTTTTCTTTTGTTGCAAATACAGTATGTCCTTCATTCCACAAAAATTCTCTTGAGCGAAGCAGTGGCGTAGGGTGTTTAAATTCCCATCTTACTACATTATTCCACTGGTTAAGTCTTAGTGGTAAATCTCTCCATGAGCGTATCCATTTAGCATATGTGGGATACATTATTGTCTCACTTGTTGGCCTTACCGCAAGGCGCTCAGCAAGCTTTGTATTCCCTGCTTCAGTTACCCAGGCAACTTCTGGTGCAAAACCCTCAACATGTTCAGCTTCTTTATATAAATGCCTCTCAGGGATAAATAAAGGAAAGTAGCAGTTTTCAATACCTATCCTTTTAAATCTCTTGTCAGTTTCATCTTTAATAATTTCCCATACTCTATAACAGGTCGGCTTAAATATCATGCAACCTGAAACATCAGAATAATCAACAAGATTTCCTTTAGTGATCACCTCAGTGTACCACTCGGAGATATCGTCTTCCTTTTTTACAGTTATACCCTTTATATTATCATCTTTCCTGCCCATCCTAAAATTGGGGATTTATTTAATTTATAAATTTAATGTGTCATTTATTGAAAGCTTCTCTTAAAGTAAATATATA
This sequence comes from Nanobdellota archaeon, assembly GCA_051819785.1. Classification (GTDB taxonomy): domain Archaea; phylum Nanobdellota; class Nanobdellia; order Woesearchaeales; family DSVV01; genus CAZBGG01. The sequence continues at coordinate 45,497 of JBNJGV010000002.1, forward strand.
GGGTAGTAGCATTGTAACTACAAATATTGACACAAGAAGCATTGCATTTATATCTGTATTAATTTTGAATTGTGTTATCAAAAAATTGGTAAATTCTCTTACTATAAAGAAATCTGCTAAAACTATTAGTGGAATAATAACTATGCTTACAATATGGTGTTTAATATCAAGATGATTCATGGAAAGAGCAAGATAACTTAACATCGATCCTAGTGAAACTCCAAAAAGCGCAGTAAATAGAAGTACCCATAGTTCACTCATGAAAATCAAAAATGGACTAAGTAATAATATTCCCATGAAATTGAGAATTATAATAATTAGTGTGTTCATCCAATAATAGAAGTTATGAAGGTTTTTCTTCATTAAATAATCTCTCCTTGTATCCTTTTTTAATACTTCTTCAAGATGTCTTAGATCATTATCATTCCATCCCTTATTTTTCATGTTTTTTAGTGTTGTTTTCATTTTAGAAGCCTAATTTTTTTAGGGTTTGCTTAAAAAGGGTATTTTCATGCTCTTTTTGCAAATTTTCAACATATTTTTCGCCTATTAATTCTCCTGCCAGTCTTTTAAATCCACCGGTTGCATGACTTTCAGGATGAGTTATCAAAATAGGATTTTTATTGTACATTGACTCTGAAATAGCTGGGTCCTCAGGTATTACTCCTATTACATTCGTTCCAGTCATTGTCTCTATGTTGTTAGTACTTAATTCGTAATCTTTTCCTGTGGTTCTATTTACTATAAGACCTAAAACTTCTTTATTATATTCTTTTGCAAGTTTTATCATTTTGATGGAATTGCTTACACTGCACAAGTCAGGTGTGGTAATTACAAGGACATAATCAACAGATTTTAGAATTATTCTTGTATCCTTGCCCATTCCGGGAGTTGTATCTATAAACACAACTTCAGATAGGTTCACAAGATCAAGTAAAATGTTCATCAGGTTATGCCGCTTGACATTCCTTGCTTCACTATAAGAAACATGACCTGGGATTATTTTAAGTCCACTAGGGTGTCTATAAATGCTTTCCTTTATGTGATGCTCGCCCCTTAAAGCGGAGTGTATAGTTCTCTCGCTAAAGGGGTTTCCCATATTAATCCCTATGTCTGGATTAGCAAAATTCCCGTCAACTACAATTACATCTCTTCTGAACCAATCAACAGCTGAAGAAAGATTGATACTAGTTGTTGTTTTTCCTACACCGCCCTTAGCAGACATAATTGCAACAAATTTAGTCATTTTCAAATCTTGATTTCAGGTCCTGATGTAATTCTTTAGCCTTTTTGTAAAATTTAGTTACTTCATCAATATTAATCTTTTTTTCTTCACCATCTACATTGAAGATCATAGCTACATGCCTTCTGTATTCGTTTTCACTTCCATAATCCAACTTACTTAATCGTCTCAAATATTGAGTAAAGCTTGCTAAATGCTCAATTAGGTCATCTTCAGGGTAAATCTCCCTAAGTTGTTCATATCTTCTTATCGGTGCATGGCTTACCTCATTTAGCTTCTCATCTTCTTGAGCCTTTCTTAATAGGGCCAAAACCATGTTATCATAAGCACTTAGAAGCCTTTCTATTACATTTTTCAAAACATCTGCTGTACGCGTATATTTAAGACTTACATAGATAAGATGGTCTACTCTTTTTAATTCCTGATTTGCATCAAACATTGTCTCTTCCATTTAAATTCACCATCCTTTCTGCCTCAGTTTGGAACAATTTAGCCTTATTTATATAGTTTTTTATCTTATCGGGTGTTATAACTCTCAATCTATAGTCTTCAGAACATATTACAAACTTATCTTTTCTTTTGAACTCAACTGGGCTTTTTTTATGTTTTTCAAGAATTTCCCTAAGATCTTCTATAAGTTTTATGTATTCAACATTAATTTGATACCTTCTTGTAAGCCTGGCTTTAAAGAGATTATACATACTTTCAAAACTTTCACTGAAGTGAGGTATACGTTTGTACAATCTCTCATAATAAAGAATGGTACCCATTGTGTTTTCTACGGCACTCATTAGGCGTTGTAAGACTGTCAGAAGTATTTTTGGATCTTGAACAAATTTATAAGTTACATTAACCATATGGTCTGCAACTTTCAGGTCTTGTTTTGCCCCTTTAGCACACACCTCAAATTTTTCCATAACTATATAAGTGTGGATAGAATCGTATTTAAATATTGTGTTTAACTGCGATTGTTGAAGGTGCTCTCCTTCCAACACAAGGCCCATCCTCAACACGGAAGCCTGCTTTCAGCAAATTTTCTCTGACTTTCTTTGCACAGCTATATGTGAGAAGAATTCCTCCTTTTCTAAGTTTATTGTAGGCTTTTCTGAATAATTCCTCTGTCCATAAAGAAGGCTGTTTTTTAGGTGAAAATGGATCGTGGAAGACAATGTCAATCTGACCCACATTTTCAATTGTACTTATTGCATCTCCCTGTATTATGTTTATCTTAAGTAGTTGCGCATTATAGTTCACCTTTACAGCTTGTTTAATCTTTTCATAATTTTCAAATTCCGGATTTAATTCATTTACTTTTTGAAGGATTTTTTCATCATTTTCAAGACCAGTTATTATAATTTTTGTGTCTGGCATGTGCCTGGTTATGAAATCTATTGCAGCACAGCTATTATATCCTAATCCAAAACATATATCCAGAATCTCTATTATTTGAGGCGGGTTTGTCATAAATGGTATAAGGGCGGGCTTTGCAAATTTTTCGAATGCTTCCTGCTTTGCTCCGCTTTCAGAGTGGTACACATCGCCTATCTCTTCATTGTAAAAGGTAATTGTATTGTCCTTAGTAATTATCTTTCTCATTCTTTTTGCTTATTTATTAATCATTTAAAAATTTAGCTAAAAGTTTATACAACGTTTTTTTGGTTATATTAATAGTGAGTAAATAACTTATATTTTCCTTACTTTTTAAAAATAATTATTGATAGCAGAAATATATTTATACTATTACTGGGGTCGGGGTTTTATGAACATTATTGTTATGGGTAGAAATAAAGATAAAGTAGGGCAACTCCAAAAACAAATAAATAACTATGGCAATGACTCCAAGAAGAAACCCGATTTAGTTATATCTTTAGGTGGTGACGGAACATTATTGAGATCTGAACGAATTTACCCAGGAATACCTAAGTTGCCTGTTAGAAAAAAAGAGGAATTGCTTAATATCTCGGGAGTTTCTAAATTTAATGAGGTTTTCAGACTATTGAATGAAAAAAGATTTACTATAAAAAAATATAATAAGATAAGAGCTTCTATTGGACAAAATGAATTATTAGCTGCTAACGAAATTTCAATAAAGAATAAAACAATTTATTCAGCATTAAGATTTTCAGCAAAAATCAATAAAATCTATCATAAAGAAATAATCGGCGATGGTGTGGTAATCTCGACAACATTCGGTTCAACAGGATATTTTTATAGTATAACTAAACAATCTTTTTGTAAGGGTTATGGCGTTGCTTTTAACAACACCACTAAAGATTTAAAACCTATTTTTCTTGATAATCCAAAGATTACTATAAAAATCATAAGGAACAACGCTCTTGTAAGTGCAGATAATTATCCAGGAGTTATTGAGCTAAAAGAAGGTGAGTCAATAGATATAAAGGGTTCTCTTGAAAATATGTCTTTGGTTAATTTTTTTCGTCAGTAACAAGTGGTTAAAAGTAGAGTATGCTTCTTAATATATTGATATAAACAAAAAAGTTATAAGTGACTTCGTCTTTAAATGAAATATAAGTTTAGTTATTGAGGTGTCTTTATGGTTGAATATTTTCATTTTGAAGATAAAGAGGAAACATACAATGCCTGTGCTGATGTTATAGCTGAAGCAATAGGAGATTTGTTGGGAGTTAAAGAAAAAGTTATCTTAGCGGTTCCGGGAGGCAGAAATGTTGCAAATGTTTTCAGGAATTTGAAAAAAAAGCAACTTCCATGGAATAAAATACACTTGTTCATGGTGGATGAGAGATTTGTCGATTTTGAGGAAAAAGATAGCAATTATAGGATTTTAAAGGATAATCTGGTTGATCCGCTTCTGGCTCACGATAAATTGCCGGGGAGTAGTTTACACCCTTTCGTTTATGAGCCAGAGGAAGATGACAGAGGTGTTAAGGATTATGAAGAAGAACTTAAGGCGGTAGGTGGAAAATTTGACATAGTCCTTTTAAGTGCTGGTGAAGACTGTCATGTAGGTGCTTTGTATCCGAATCATCATTCAATACAAAGTGAGGCTGATTATTTCATAACCATGAACGATAGTCCTAAGCTTCCCGCTGAGCGTATGAGTGCTTCAAGAAAGCTTTTGCAAAGGTCACAGGTTGCATTATTAATGTTTATAGGTGAAGGAAAAAAACAGGCCTATGAGAGTTTCAATGATAAAAGTGCTAGTGTTGAGGATTGTCCTGCTAAGCTGATTGATACTATCGGTAATGCTTTTATCTTTACAGACTATAAATGATTAGTGTTTTTTAGAATAATTTGGTGTTGGCGACTCTGACCTATTTTATAATTTTAAGTTAAAATACTTAGGGATTTTAGCCTCATACACCAGCCTGATAATTTTACAGGTAGCCCTTGTTTGGTAGAATGTGTGGTTTGTCTGACAATGAAATTAGTATTTATCACAGGAAATATGAATAAAGCCAGAGAGGTAAAACAAATTCTTAAGGATTTTGAAATAGGTGTTGAAAACCTCAATCTTGTAGAGATACAGGGCAGTTCTGATGAGATTATTAAAAGGAAATTAGCAGATGCTAAACATGCATTTGGGGGTGGGGTTTTTGTTGAAGATACTGCCCTTGTTTTAGATTCATTAAAAGGGCTTCCCGGCCCGTATATTAAAGATTTCTTAAAAAACATATCGCTTGAGGGCCTCTATAAGCTGGCTAATATATATAATAATCCCAAAGCGATTGCCCAGTGTTTTGTAGGTTATATAGATAAGTCAGGTACAACCCATATCTTTAAAGGTGAGACAAAAGGAACAATTGTTAAGCCAAGAGTTAAAAGTAATTTTGGTTGGGACCCGATTTTTCTTCCAGATGGTTTCGAAAAAACATTTTCTGAAATGTCATCTAATGAGAAAAATATGGTAAGTCACAGAAAAAAAGCTTTTGAGAAATTCAGAGATTTTCTTTATAAGTAATTTCTTTAGCAGAATAAACAAATTTAAATATAATCTTAGTCGAATAAGAAAACATGGATGAATTACCTCCAGAAGTAAAAAAACAATTAGAAGAGCAGAAAAAGAATTGTATTTTTTGTAAGATTATTAGTGGGAGTATTCCTGCCAAAAAAGTCTATGAAGATGATGAAATTACAGCGATTCTTGACATAAATCCTGTTGCGAAAGGACATCTCTTAGTAATGCCAAAAGAGCATTATCCCATTATGCCTTTAATACCTGCTAGAACTTTCAAGCACTTTTTTGGCTTAATGCCACGTTTGATTGATGCTCTTAAAAATGCAGTCCTATGTACTGGTGCCAATCTGATTGTGTCAAATGGTGCTGTTGCCGGGCAGCAATCTCCTCATTTCACAACTAATCTTATTCCTAGAGAAGAAGGTGACTGGCTTGATAGATTTAATTTTAATGAGCAAAGAAATCTGGATTATGAAAATCTTAAGCAAGCCACTCAAATGCTTGCAAATAATCTTCCTGTAATGATAAAAAACCATTTATCTAAGAATCCTCCAAAATGGACCAGTTCAAATCCAGCAAGTCATTTGGAAAAAATAAAGAACAAGATTTCTGTTATTTACGAAGATGAAAAGCTGGTTGCAGGAATACCAGAAAACCCTCAACAAATCGGCCATATTGTTATATACTCAAAAGAAGAGAGTTCTAATATAGAAAATCTTGATTTTGAAACAGCAGCCCATCTTTTTTATGTATCTTCATTTGCTGCTACTGCTGTTTTTGAGGGTCTTAAAGCCCAAGGCTCCAATATTATTCTTAAGACTGGGAAAAGCGATGATAATCCTGATAGCTGGCTCGAGATACATGTTTTGCCAAGATATGAGGAAGATAGTATTGTTGTTTTGAATCAGCCTATGCGTGATAAGCCTAACATGGAAGAAACAGCCAAAGTAATCAAGGATAAGATGTTTTTTGTGCAATATGATTCTACAAAACAAGAAGATGATAAAAAAATAGTTATTGATATGGATAATGGTTCTTCAAATAGATCCGAGGGGGATTCAGGCCTTGAAGAAATTAGAAAAGCAATAAGACAACAAAAATCTCAGTAAACATACTTTCTGTCTTGTGGAAGTATTAGTATTATGATAAACATAAAAACTGAAGCTGTACAGACAAAGAATAGGAGGTTTCTTAGCGCTCCTTCTTCTACATAAAAAAGAAGTGGCAAACATATTGAAAGTAATATTGTATATCTGATGCAATGAAAGATTTTTCTCATATACTCTTTAACAATTTTTATGTTTATTAGTTTTTCTATAGTTTTATAAGTTTTGATTTTTTACTTTACTTATGAAAAGTGAATTAATCATTTCAGGACAAGTGGTCCTTAAGGATTCTGTTGAAAAACAGCAGATTCTTATTGACCTGGAGAAAGGGACTATAAAGGAGGTAAATCCAAAAATTGGTATTCCTGATTATGAATTCTCTAAAGATTATTTGATATTTCCCGGATTTATTGATATTCATGTGCATTGCAGGGAGGATGTTACTGGAAAACATAATTATAAAGAAGATTTTTCAAGTGTGTCTAAGGCTGCAATCAATGGAGGTGTTTCTTTCATTGCCGATATGCCCAACAACCCTTTTCCCCCAATAAATGATGCTAGTTATTCTTCTAAAGAGAAACTAGCAAAAAAAAGTGATGTGGCAGTATTATTATACGCAGCTGTAGGTGAAGGCTCAATTCCTTTAACCCGTAATGTGCCATACAAGGTATTTATGGGTCAATCTATTGGTGATTTATTTTTTAGTTCAGATAGAGTACTTGAAGAGACTCTTAGTAATTATAAAGGGAAATCTGTGAGTTTCCATTGTGAGGATGAGAACATATTAAAAGAAAATATGGGCCAACCATACCATGAAGCAAAAAGGCCAAGGGAAGCCGAGATAAAGGCAATTAAACGTGCGATTAATTTGATTAAAAAGTATAACCTCGATGGCAAGATTTGTCATTGCTCAACTTATGAGGGGCTTGAGCTTGTAAAACAGGCAAAACATGATAAATTAAATGTTACTTGTGAAGTTACTCCGCATCATTTATTTTTTAATGACAAATATTCAGATGATAAATTTTTAAAGATGAACCCGCCATTGAGAAAAGAAAAGGACAGGCAGGCCCTTATTAATGGTCTTAAACATGGGGTGGTTGATTACTTGGCTACAGACCATGCTCCTCATTTGCTTTCTGAAAAAGAAAAAGGTATGGCGGGTGTTCCTAATTTAGACACATTTTCTAATATTGTTGCCTGGTTGATAAACGATTGTTCTTTAACCCCTCTTGATATTTCAAGAGTTTGTAGTCTTAATCCTGGAAGATTCGTTTCAAGGTTTAAAAATCAAGAAATTGGTGCTATAGCTTCCGGATATATTGCGAACCTGACTGTTCTTAATATCTCTAAATCTAAAAAAATCACAAAGGATTCAATTGAATCAAAATGTGGATGGTCTCCATTTGAGAATTTCTTGATGAGAGGTAAAGTAAAGAAGGTTTTTATTGAAGGTAAAGTTTTTTAGTTGACTATTTCTTCTATTGAGGTTTCTTTGAAAACCCTTTCAGATTCCTGGATATATTTATTCTCAAGGACTGAATCTATAATGGCTCCTGCAGCGTTTTTATGTCCTCCTGATTCACCACCTGTTGCTTTGGTTATTCTTGAAAGCATTTTGTTCAAGTCTGCGTCAGTTCCGTGACTTCCTCCAGCAATGCGTAAGGATATCTTGGTTGTACTCTCACTAGATCTTGACATAGTAAGTACAAATGTCCCCTTTTCAATCTCATTTGAATGAGCGATGATACTTGCGAAAGTACCTGCAATGGATGGTTTAACTCTCGATTTAGCATTAAT
>JBNJGV010000003.1:0-41486 GCA_051819785.1 Nanobdellota archaeon
ATGGATACATGTCTGAATGCCTGGAAATGGAAGGTAGATATATATTTATGGACTTGGGCAAGACGGGCGGGAGATTCATAAACGATACATACAATAGTTCATATTTGTTGAATGGCTCTGATAAATTAGTCCCTTCCCTTAATGAGGTTAATGCTAAACTTAAAAAAAAATTTAATGAAAGTATAAAAAGATGCATTACTAATTACGTAGGCTATGAAAATATAACGCGCCTAAAACCAGATTACCAATTTGTTTACACAAATACTGGAGTAGAAATTTCTATCAACAACCCGTACAAAGTTGAAACTAATGAAAATACAAAATACAAAGAAACTATACCTGTAAGAATGAATGTGAGAGTTAAGCCGCTTCTAAATATGATTAACCAAACACTTGATGATTTCAGAGATGAAGGCTACATTTATGAAGACAATTTACTTGCTGAAGAAGGTATCCAAGTATTCATAAAAAAAATAGGAAATGAACGGCTGTGGGTAATTAAAGATAGCAAATCAATAGAATACAACAAGCCATATATCTTTCGTTTTGTTGTAGAAAAATAAATAAGAATTGCTAAGAATGCTCAATTATAACTAAACGCCGTATCCTTTCCAGATTTCTTTAAAAGAGTGGCTTGTGTCACAAAACTTGCAAATAAACTGATTAGAAATAGCATGAAACTCGGGAACTACACCTTCTAAAAACTCCTCTCTTGAAATGCAGTTTGGATTCTTGCACCTTATCTCTTCAAAGCCATAAATCCTTGGAGGCATATGAAGCCTGTATTTTTCTGCCACCTTGTCTTCCTGGATAACATTCAAAGAACAATCCGGACAAACCGCAGCAAGCCTTTTAAGCACTTTTTCATCAGGCCGCTCTCTATCAGGAAGAACAATTATCCCTTTCATCTCTGAATCACCGGATTTGCCAACACCACAAAAACCAACACCCTGAAGATTAACAACCTTAAGCACCAAATGCAAATGTTTCCATATTTTTTCAGCAACTTCACCTTTGCAGATATGGTCAATAACAATTCCCTTGCTTATCGGCCTTATACCCACCCTGGGCTCTTTTTTTGCTTTTATTTTGGGATTTATTTTTTCAACAAAATCCTCTTTGAAATCATTATCAGATTTACTCTTACCCTTAAAATCCCTTCCTATATTCCCTGAAAGGGCATTCAATAATACAATCCTCCAGAAATATCCATTAATCGACTGGTTATCATAGCCATTCAGGCTTGTTTCAGCAATAGATAAAGGAATAGTGGGGTTGGCTTTATCAAAAGGCTGAGGATGATATAATTTAGTGTTCTCTGGCACCATTTTAATAAATTCTTCTCTGAATGTTACAGCATCCCTTAAGGCCTTTTCTTCTTGTTTTATCTCATCACCCATTCGCTCAAGCTGCAATCTTGTAAAATATTGTATAGGGGCTATGTCAGATGAATTATAATATTCATCAAGAGAACTGAACAGCCTAACACTAAAACCCTGGTGCTTCATAATCTCAAGATAATTCTTTGGCATCTGCAAGATATCCGGAGCAACTAAATCCACTTTCACTGAACTAAAATTTTTCAGCCCGGAAACTTTTGAATGAACTGTTCTGCCATGAAACAAATCACCTACCAAAGCTATATGAATAAAAGAATTATCCCACTGCATCTGCTCTAAAAAAGTGAATTCATCAAGCTCCTCTTGGGTGGGATGCTCATGCTTTCCATCCCCGCCATTTACAAAACATGGCCTTTTAAAACCATGACTTTGGGCAAAATTACTTACAGACTCCTCTAACCATGTGCAAAGGCCTTCTACCCCACTACGCACAATAAATATCCTATTATTATAACCTGCAAGTGTTTTAATTGTATTATTATAACTCTCCCTTTTGGTTAAAGATGAAGTTTCAATATCCAGATTACTCAATTTGCTTCTAATAAAAAGAGCAGCATTCTTAAAAGACTCCTTGGTGCGTGTGCTCGGTTCAAAAAAACACAAGCAGACACCAATTTCATCACTTAGTTTAAACATATCAACTGAATCGCCAGAAAAAAAAGCTTCTTTCAGTTTTTTGGTTTTTTCAAAAAGATAAAACCTTTCATCATAAGACAAATCACTAGATTTAGCAATAGTCCTTCCTTCAAAGACATTTGATTCAGCCATTAATCTTTTGAAGATAATGAAAATTTATATATTTTGTTAAAAATCATCCCTGTTATACCCAAGACGAGGATTAAACGACTCAGGAGTAATCTGGGCAACTGGCTTATTCATAAAGTCTGCAACAAAAGCTCTTACCCTCTTAAGGTCCTTTAAGCAATCGTTTTTATGCTTTTCCAATTCATTATGCCACCATCTGTAAATAAAAGCATCACGCAAGAATCCCAGTTTACTGTTTTTCCACTCATCTTCTGGGTCAACTTCTAAAGCGCCTCTTAATATAACTTCAACCTTTCCTTTGTTGGCCTTTACTTTCTTTTGCTGATGCATAATTTCAACATCTTTTATAGCCACACCATGCAAATCAACATCTATATGTTTAAAAGCAAAATTAGTCCCAGTAGGCTTTTTACACCTCCACCAGACCCAATACTCACGACCGCCTGACTGCGCCCTTGATTCATAATAGTACTTTTCAGGAAAACCTGCATCAAGATCATCAGCATAACCATCCTCAAAAAGAAAATCATGCAGTGCAGTATAAAACTCATTTAATACAAAAGTTTCAGTAACCTTAATTTCCATATTAGTAACATGAATAAACATAAATAAATCTTCTTTTGCAATGTATTTAAATTTTTTCATTATTTTGTTAGGCTTCAGATAAGCGCGGCTCATTAAGCGGAGAATAACAACAAACTCCATAGCATAATTTGAAAAAATCTTATACAAAACACTTTTATATCTATTAGTAAACCCAAAATGCATGCAAATTGGAGTTGTAGGAAAAGCAAACGTAGGGAAAAGTACTTTCTTTAAAGCCCTTACTCTTGCAGATATAGAAATCGCAAATTACCCCTTTGCAACAATAGATCCCAATAAGGGAATAGGTTTTGTAAAAGTAGAATGCGTATGCAAAGAATTTAACACAAAATGCAATCCAAGAGAAGGATATTGTACAGGCGAGTATAGGTTTGTTCCTGTTGAAGTGGTTGATGTAGCCGGGCTTGTGCCGGGAGCTCACGAGGGTAAAGGGATGGGCAATCAATTTCTTGATGACCTAAGGCAGGCAGATTGCCTAATCCATGTAATTGATATATCCGGTAATACAAATGAAAAAGGTGAACCTGTCGAGCCAGGAAGTTATAACCCTGCAAAAGACATAGAATTTCTCGACCTTGAACTTGACATGTGGTATTTAGGAATTCTAAAAAAAGGCTGGGAAAAGATTTCAAGGCAAATGCAACAAGAGCAAAGGCCGCCGCATGTTGTGCTGGGTAAACAACTGACAGGACTTGGAATTAACGAAGATATGGTTAAACAAGCAATAAAAAAGCTTGAGCTTGACCCGGAAAAGCCCGCCTCATGGTCAGAAGAACAACTCAAATCTTTGGCATGCTCTCTACGCAAAAAAAGCAAGCCCATGATTATCGCAGCAAATAAGGTTGATACCAATACAGGTAAAGAAAATCTTGAAATGCTAAGAAAAAAATTCCCCGAGCATATAATAATTCCCTGCAGTGCAGAATCAGAGCTCGCTTTAAAAGAGGCTGCAAAAAACAAATGTATTGAATACGTGCCGGGTGAAAGCAATTTCAAAATAAATGAAAAAATAAGCCTGAATGAAAAACAAAGCGCTGCTCTTGATTTTATAAAAAATAATGTTCTTAAAGAATTTAATGGTACAGGCGTGCAAGAGACTATTGACAGGGCAGTCTTTAAATTACTTGGATACATTGCAGTATTCCCCGGTGGAACAAAAAAACTAGAAGACCAATACGGAAATACTTTGCCTGACTGCTTTTTAGTTCCCGGCTCAAGCACTGCCCTGGATTTCGCCCATCATATACATACTGACATAGGCAAGGGATTCATAAGAGCTATTGATGTCAAAACTAAAATGACTGTGGGAAAAGAACATCCCCTAAAAAACAGGGATGTAATAGAAATAATAAGCAAAAGTTAGAAACATCTAATACAATAAATTTTTAAATAATTAAATCCGAAAAAATCACATGAGTACACTAGCTGATTTAACTATCATCGCTGTTTCTTCCTTGATTATATTTATTGCAGGAGATAGATTCGCATCAGCCTCGTCTAATATAGGCGAATACTTTAACATGCCAAATTCAGTAAAAGGAGCAACACTAGATGCAATTTCGAGCTCATCACCTGAAGTTTTAGTTGCTATTTTTTCAGTTGTAGCATTCAAAAGCTTTGAGATAGGGGTTGGAACAATTGTAGGATCAGCTCTTTTCAATTTATTATTCATTCCTGCGATATGTGTTTTAAGCTCAAAAAGAAGATTTAACCTTGGAAAAGATGTAATTTACAGAGATGGTGGGTTTTATTTGCTCTCACTTGTCTTTTTGATGCTGGCACTTCTTTATTCTAAAACATGGGGAATCCCAGTAGCTATTATATTTTTGCTGGGATATTGCTTATATGTGTATTACATTATTAAAAATACTGAAGAATATTGGCAGGCTCATAAACAAAAGAAAAAAAGCAAAAACATTGACTTAAAAAAAAATATAATGTTGGCTCTCACTGGTCTTATTTTTATAGGCATTTCAACTTACTTTCTAACAGGGCATTCTGAACTTTTAGCCGAAAAAATGGGCATACACCCAGTAATTATTGGTTTTACAGTTGTTGCAATAGCAACATCTCTTCCTGACGGGGTAATATCAGTTGCTGATACAAAAAAAGGGACAAATGACGATGCCATATCAAATATGCTTGGCTCTAACATATTTAATATATTTGTAGGCTTAAGCATACCTCTGCTGATTGCAACGATAATGAGAGGTCCAGTCAATATAGGTTTTCATAACATAGAAGTTGTAATTGCCTTATTAATAACAACATCATTAATAGTCTACTTGCTTCACAAAAATAATACTATAAATAAAAAAAAGGCTATTTTTTTCCTTATCGCTTTCGCGGCATTCCAGGCTTACTTTTTCTATTTAGCAATATTTTAGTTCAGGATTTTTTATTGCGCATAAAGCTTTCCGAAAGGTCAATAACGTATTTGCCCTCTTCAAGTTTATACACCAGCGGTTTTTCAGAATTAAATAAAGATACCAGATCTACTTCAAATTTACCTGGCTTCATAACCCTTACAGATTCAAAATCCAAAACAACAGGTGATTCTGTCTCAGGTTTTACACCTACAATATCAAAGACATCCTTTTCAACCCTTTTTCTATCAGCTTTAGAAAGATTTTCAACTGCGTCCGTACTTTTCTCAATGTCCTTTTTCTTTACAAAAAAGAAAAGCTTAGCGCCACAACTACAGCCTTTAAGGATTTCCTTTGCGCCATCCTCGTACATTGCTCCACATCTTACACATTGGTGAGGCATAATATCACTGAAGGATTTAAGAATATATAAAGTTATTGGATAAGCTCCATTCAAAAAATCTATCTAAAAATTTTATTACCATTCAAGAATGTTAAATAAAATTTTAATAATCAACCTCTTGAAAATATATAAAATGAGACACAAAACACACCATCATAAGATGTTTATTACACTTTTTTTGTTGCTAGTAATGGGAGTAGGCTTTCTCCTTGGAAGAGGAGTGCCTGTAAGTGGCGAGTTCCAGATGATTATGCTTTTTGCTAATACAACTTTCCTGGTAATTATTACTCACTTTCTGCTTGAAATATACTCTGGAAACAGAGTGTTAGAAGTAGTAGATGTTACGCCAAAATCAAGAGAGGACATAAAACCTCAACGAAGTACAAAAACATCTGCAAGAACTGCTAAAAGAGCCACTAAAAAGTCAACTAAAAAAAAGGCAACAAAGAAGAAGAAATCTTCCAAAAGAAGATAAACAATTAATTATATTATTTTTTTATTTAAAATTTATATAAACATTTTTCTAAAAAATTTTAATCTATTCAAGAAGAAATTAAAATAAAAAGCTCATTTATTGCTTTTCTTATCAAGACCAACTTGCGCACCATCAAAGCCTGAAGTAAGCAGTTCAATCTTATCAGGGTCTTGCTTAATTTCCTTTACAATTGTAGCAGGCCCGATAATCGTAAGCCCTTTTCTGTCACCCAAAAGCATATCAATAAATTTTTTCTTTAGTTTCGCAAAAAAAGGAAGGTTATCCCTGCTCGGATAAATAACACCTAATTCTATTCCTTTAAAGTCATCATCAATTGCTTCCATTGTCTTTTTAATAAGACTGGTTTCCTCATCCCTTTTGAGTCTCCCTTCAACTAACAGAATCTTATTCTCCTTAACATTTTTTAGGAGCTTCTTTATCCTTTTATTTGAATCCAAATTTTCAATTTCATGAAAAGGGACATATTGTAAAGTTAACATTTTATTTTACCACATCAAATATTGCTTTATAAAAGTTTTCAACATGACGACCATATTTTGCAGAAACACCCACCACTTTATATTGTGGGAAAGCTGCTTCTATCCTCTTTTTATTTGCTTTTTTCAAATCTATCTTGTTTGCAACCAATAAAACCGGTATATCCCTGGCCTGAAGATTGCCCACAATAGTTATATTCACTTGCGAATATGGATCTTTTGTAGCATCAAGGACGATAATTACAATATCCATATCATCAAGCCATTTAATTGAATCTACTATGCCCTTGGTAGCCTCTTTTGCCCTTTTTTTAGCATCTGGCTCCTTCATACCTTGCTTAAGGAAGTCTTCATAATCAACTTTTGTGGCTATACCGGGTGTATCTACAAGGTTAAAGGTTATTTCCTTGCCCTTAGACTTCATACTAATCTGTTCTTTAATCTGAATTTCTCTAGTCTCATGAGAAACATTAGAAACCTTTCCCATATTCTCTCCCAGCCAATCAATACAAATACGATTAGCAAGAGTAGTTTTCCCACCATTAGGGGGACCATATAACCCCAACTTATAATCCTTTTTCTTAATAAAAAGCCTCTTGACGAAGTTATTAATAAATGACTGGAATGTCTTAAGCATCTCTATACCCCTCTCTTAAACGGATTAAATGTTTTATTTAAATATTTCGAAAAAGCCCATCAAAGCAATTTAGGTTTCCTTTCTCAAAGGAAACAATAAGCGCGAGCCAAGACATTATTTTAGAGTAACAACTCTTTTATAAATTATTCTATTTTTAGTCCTTCATTTACAATCTGTTTTACTAAAGCAATGTCTTCTTTTTTTACCGAATCAGCCAATCTCATCCTGGCAGAAGCCATAGCAAGCCTCAAAAAACCAAGCACCAATCTTGGCGAAACCTCAATAAGATAATTATCTTCGTTTTCCTTAATATGTTTTACAAAATCTTGTATCTCTTTTTCAAATTTTTTAGGGACTTTAACCTCTTTTTCTTCAGCGAATTTAATATACTCTTTTATAAACTCCCTATCACCCTTTTTAGAGGGTTTTTTTCGGTTAATAATGCTTTGAGTAATTTTCATAAATTGCTCTAAATCAGGTTTACGGATAAGAAACACTAAATGGAATCTTGATAAAAGAGCAGGATCGAAGGGTAATTGCTTTTTGAGCCCGTCAATAGAATGGCTAGTGAATTTGTCACCCTTTGGATTTGCTGTTGCAAGCACCCTCACCCGTGCCTCAAAACGATGATGGGTTCCACCCTTATCATAAGTAACAAACCCTTTTTCCATTGCGTTATAAAGAGCTGCCCTTTCTTTTTGGTCCATAAGATTGAGCTCATCAATTGCGCAAACCCCTTGGTCTGCCATTGGTAAAAGGCCCTTTGTAACTTCTTTTCCTTTTACAGTTATGCTCAGGCCAGCCCCAGTCGTTCCTGAACCCAAGCCAAAACTAGATATATGGTGAAGATCAACTGCGTCTCTTAACATATCAGTTTTACCAGTCCCTGGATCCCCCAGTAAAAGAACATGAACCCTTTCAGTCGCAAATAACTGCAAAGAAATAGCCTTCTTTATAAGATCAAAACCCTCTATCTTAGACCCTACATAAGCAGGAATCAATTCATGAGCCTTTTTACTAAAGTTCTGAAATTTTTTTGATTTTACCTTCTGCAAGATTATATTGTTAATCCTTGTTACATAATCAATAATCCTTTTTTCGTTTGTATCTGCATTAAGAGTAAAAAAACACTCTGGCTCGACAAGAGTCTTAGAAATATCTAAGCAAGACTCTGTAAAGCTTACCTTCTTTTGCCTAACTAAACCAGAGATCTCTGAAATATCTCTTTTATCAATAACCTGTGAGATATTCGAGAGCGCATCCTTTTGTCCACTTTTGAGAGGCTTAAGCAATCTAACAATATCAATCAATTTTCTGGGCATAATTGTGTTAAATAGATATAAATATAAAATATTTTTCTTTTTAGAAACAAAAAACTTAAATAGTTTTAAAAAAGAATTTTTTTTATGATTGATGAAATTAAAAAAGATATTCTTGATATTTTAGACAAAACTGTCAAAGCCTTAGAAAATCATCAAACAGGAAAAATAAGAGAGCTAAGTAACCATACAATCCATAACTCTTCAATATATCAGGACAAAGACGCAATAAACATAGCAGTGGTAATATATGCCTTATCAAAACTTATTGAAAAACACCACGACTATCTAGATATTATAAGTAAACTAAAACAAGCTAAAGAAATGCTTGAAAAAAATGATATCAAAGGCTACGAGGATGGACTCGCTGGAACAGTTGATATAATATACACTTTCGATAAAAAAATTAATTTTTATACCAAACATATAATAAACAGGGCAGGGATTAAAAAAGGAAGCAGAATATATGAACATGGTATATCCCTTGCGCGTACTGCTGAAATATTAAACATCAGCCAATGGGAACTTGCAAAATATCTTGGGCAAACAAACATTCCTGACATGCAGGGTAATTTTGGAACAACCGTTGATGAAAGATTAAAGTATACCAGAGAACTTTTTGGGATTAAAAATGAATAAGAAGTTAGTTTTTGATACAGGACCCATAATAACACTTACGCTAAATAATCTATTGTGGATAATCGAGCCTTTAAAAGAGCATCTTAAAGGTGAATTCTACATATGTCCTGCTGTGTTTGAAGAATTGATAAAAAAGCCACTGACAACAAAAAAATACAAGTTTGAAGCGCTCCAGGTATTGCCTTATATATACAATAAAACCATTGAACTAAAAAAAGAAGAAAATTGTAAAAAAAAGACTGAAGAGATGCTTGAGCTTGCTAATAATTGCTTTAGCGGCAAAGGAAATCCTATAAAAATTGTACATAAAGGCGAAATTGAAGCAATAGCAACTGCTCTTGAAACAGGTGCACAAACCCTTGTAATAGATGAACGTACTACAAGGATATTGATTGAGAACCCATATTCACTCTCTGAGCATTTATCCAGAAAATTACATACAAATATTGAAATCAACAGAGAAAACCTGGATAAACTAACGAAAGAAATAAAGCATCTAAAAGTAATTAGATCATTTGAATTAGGAGTCGCTTCATACGAACTCGGGATTTTAGAAAATTATATGTTAAAAAAAGATGAAGAACTCGAAGAAGTTGATAATGTAGATTATTCTGTCTTAGAGGGAGTTCTCTGGGCAATCAAGTTATCCGGATGTTCTGTCACAAGAGAAGATATTGAACAAGTCCTTGAGCTAGAGAAAAAAAGAACTACTTATTAAACCATTTAATTTCTTCTTCATCCAAATCAAACTCATCTATAATCTGCTTAGCCATATCAGGGTTATTTTTTATTATATTTTGTACAAAGGGAAGATCTCTTTTTAGGGCTTGTTTTGATGATATATGCGAATTAGAAGAAATTTTCTCGGCAATGGATTCACGCTTTTTATATTTCATATTAGCTATCCATATTTTGAGGGGTCTTTCTGATTGCTTAAACTCAGGCGCAACCGAATACTTCTCATCCTTTGAAACAGAAACTCCTGCGCTAAGGAGTGCATATATATAAACCAGAAATCTCCAATGCTGTCTTTTCCTTATTCTTCCCTTATAAACATCTGCCCTGGACAATTTTTCATAAGCTCTTGAAAGGTCTTTTGCTTTTAAGTACTCCTTTGGCAGATTAGCATCCATCCATAAAAATATTTTATCAATATCTTCATCAATATTATCTAAAGCCCTAAGAGCAATGTCAGTTGAACTTGTCTTAAAAATTTTTAAAAGTGCTGATTCAATACTTCCTTTCTGCTCTCTTTCACTTAAAAAATCTAAATCTTCTTTCTTGAGCCGTCTTGAACCCGAAAGCAGCTGAAAGTCGTTTATTGCTGCTCTCATGTCCCCGCCAGATCTCCTAGCAAGGCCCTTCAATGCGACATCATCATACTCTATATTTTCAGAGTCACCAATTCGCTTAAGATTCAGGTAAATATCTTTATAGTTAAGAATATTAAACTCTATAAGTTCGCATTTCTTTCTTAATCCCTTTAGTTTTTGCTCATAAGGATTATGCGATGTAAGCAAAACAGGGAAAACAGACTTTTCAAGAAGTTTAGCCACTGCCTGAAGACCTCCCCTATCTTTTGTACCGGAAAGACAATCAACTTCATCAATAAGAATTATCTTGCTTTTTGCAAAAAGCGAAACCTGATGGAGAGCATTACCCAGCACAGAATTTATGCTATTTTTATTCCTTAAATCAGATGCATTCAATTCAACAATCTCTGAATCAGTCTCCTTGCCAAGGGCATACACAGCTACAGTTTTCCCACACCCTGTTGGCCCATAGATAATTGCACCTTTCTTTTTTTGATTTTTATAATTTTTAATATAATCTCTTATCTTATCTATTTGCATATTCTGCCCGAAAACATCCTTTGTCTTCTCGGCAGCATATTTAATGGTCCAGGGTAGTTTATCCATTTTAAGAAGAAATATCCGGCCCATTATTAAGGTTTTTGTTCTGCAAAACTTTATAAAATAAATTAAGATTCACACAAACATGATTAAAGATTTTAAGCCAAGATTATACCAAGAAACAATTTTCGCTAATGCATGCATACAAAATTGTCTTATTGTTCTTCCTACCGGCCTTGGCAAAACAAACATTTTTTTGATGATTTCAGCACACAGGCTAAAGCAATATCCAAAATCAAAGATAGTGTTACTAGGCCCAACCAGGCCATTGATAGAGCAATATAAGAACGTGTTTGAAAAACATTTTAACATAAACCCCGAAGATATGGTTGTATTAACAGGATTAATAAGCCCTGAAAAAAGAAAAGATTTATGGGATAAGCATAAAATAATATTTTCAACACCCCAAGGCCTTGAAAACGATATCATCTCAAACAGAATAAGCCTAAAAGATGTTTCACTTCTCGGGTTTGACGAAGCGCATAGAGCAGTTGGCGATTATTCGTATGTTTACATAGCAAAAAAATATCAACAAGACGCAAGATACGCCAGGATAATTGCCCTCACTGCAAGCCCTGGTAGCGAAAAAGAAAAAATAGAAGAAGTGGTCAACAACCTCCACATCCAAGACATACAGATTCGCTCTGACCAGGACAATGATGTGAAAGAATATATAAAAGATATAAAAGTAAGCTGGGAAAGGGTCGAATTACCGCAGGATTTCAAAAGAGTTCAGGAATATCTCATCAACTGCCTTAAATCTAAAATCAAGTCAATAGAAGAGCTGGGCCTTGCAAATAATATAAATAAAAACTCACCAAGCAGAAAAGAGCTTTTAACACTGCAAGCATCACTCCAGGGTGAGTTAGCCCAAGGCAATAAGGAGTATTCTGTGCTCAAATCACTTTCACTTGCAGCAGAAGCGATGAAAGTACAACATGCAATTGAACTTTTAGAAACGCAATCTACAAGAGCTTTAAACCTCTATATTGAAGACATAAATAAACAATCGAAAACAACAAAAACAAAAGCAGTACAAAACCTTGTTATAGATACTAACTTTAGGGCAGCTTGCGTATTAACCAGAAAACTAATTGAAAAAGATATTGAGCACCCCAAGCTTAAAAGATTAAAAGAATTACTTGAAAAAAGCATCAAAAAAGAAGATTACAAGGTTATTTGTTTTACACAATTCAGAGACACCGCCTCTCTGGTTGCAGAAGAACTTAACAAATGTAAAAACATAAAAGCAAAAATATTCATTGGACAATCAAAAAAAAGAAACTCAGGTTTTACACAAAAAGAACAGATAACTATACTTGAAGAATTCAAAAATAACAAATTTAATGTCTTAGTTTCCAGTTCAGTAGGTGAAGAAGGCCTTGATGTTCCACAGGTTGATGAAGTTATTTTTTATGAACCAATCCCCTCTGCAATAAGGCATATTCAGAGAAGAGGAAGAACAGGAAGGCAGGATAAAGGCAATATGAAAGTACTCCTAACTAAAGGTACAAGAGATGAAATTTACAAATGGTCTGCATTTCATAAGGAGAAAAAGATGTACTCTGCGCTTGAAAAGGTTAAAAATGAACTTGTCTTCAAAAGATACGAAAAAAAACCACAACCAGCCAAAGAAATGAATAAAGAGATAACTGTTTTTGCAGACCATCGCGAAAAAGGCAACAGGGTAATAAAAGAGCTTGATTCAATGGGTGTCTACTTAAGGCTTGAAAAACTGGACTACGGAGATTATTTACTTGGTAATCAATGTTGTGTAGAGTTCAAAACTGTCGAAGATTTTGTTGATTCATTAATAGATGGTAGATTACTCGAGCAAGTGAAACAATTAAAATCCCACTATGAAAAACCTATCCTTTTTGTTGAAGGAACTCAGGACATATTTTCTGTAAGAAATGTTCATCCCAACGCAATCAGGGGAATAATAGCCACAATCACTGTATCATTCGGTGTGCCAATACTTATAACAAAAACTCCAAAAGAGACTTCTCAGATGTTTTTAGCAATTGCAAAACGTGAACAGGAAAACATAGAAAAAGATTTTGCGCTACACTCTCAAAAGCCGGCCACAACTAAAGAAATGCAAGAGTATTTAGTATCAGCACTTCCCAGTGTAGGCCCATCTCTTGCCAAAGGATTGCTAAAACATTTTAAAAATGTAGAAAATATAATAAATGCCTCTGAAAAAGAGCTTACGAGCGTAGAAAGAATCGGCAAGAAAAAAGCGAATCTTATAAGAAAAGTTATTGAAAAGGATTATGGGTAAAGATGAACATTTCTTAATCTCATAAGATTAGGTGTGTAAATCTCATTCACAGTAACTGAGCCCCTGTTTGGCACAAATGAAAATCTTATATACTCATCCCCCTGTATTGAGCGCGGGGTTTCAAAACATAATTTTACAGATTCACCAGGCATAATGTAGCCATCCTTGTGAGATTTCAGAGGGTTAGAGTAATGAACAGTAAAATAACCTGTATATAGGTTTGAAAAATTAACCTCGGCAACACCACTATGCCTAAGCCCGCTTATTTTAAACATCCCATTTTCAATTTGGCATGTTATGCCTTCTTGGGTCTGCCCTTTTTTGCAGTCATTAAAAAAATATTCATCTCTTTTGTCACAATAAGAGCTTATTTGGTCAATATCAGTTATCACTTTATCAGCTACACAAACTCCAGAATCACCTTTTTCCTTTTCAAGATAAAGGGTTTTAGTTAATGTTGCATTTGAATTCAAGCCATCAACAATCAAACCATGCCTCTTCCCGTCTTTTTGTTTTTTAATCTTGGCTTTTGAAACATCCAGAAAAGAATTTGAAAAATCCATATCCAACTCAACAACTGGCTTGCCTTTAGTTTTAATGCTAACTTTTCCAGGAGTATTCAACCCGGATGCCCCTGGCTGAGTGCTATTAAATGCCCCTGCTTCTATATACAAATTATCAAATCCCTGTTTTTCTAAAGAATTTTTGTTGCCAATTAAACTATCACTACCATCAGCTATACCATCACCATCACTATCTAGAGAACCACACTGGCCAAGACAGGAGGCCTTTTCTGTTTGGCAAGTGGATTTACAAGCCTTAAAATTAGACTCACATGTCTCAGAAGATAAACCACAATTGTTTTTTTGCTCAACACACACCTCTCTACAATCATTGAAAGTATCAATACAATCAGTATGACATTCAAAATAAGTGTCAGAAAAAACAGGAATAACTAATAATAAGGAAACCATAACCCAAATAAATAATTTAGTTGATTGTATAATAACCATTTGCTGGATCACCTTGACATACGCCTTCACGATAAGTTAATCTCAATGTCTCATTGTGGGTATTCACATATAATATTACTTTTTCCAAATCAATAGGTTCTGCCCCGGGATTAAGTTTTACCAGATACCTGAAATCTTCTATAGTACCATCTCTTGCATCCCTTGCAGAAAGGTCAACCAAGTCAACCCCGGTAGTAACCTGCTTTCTTGCAGAACTTGCTGTGCTAATAGAATCCTTTTGTAACTCCCCTGAATTTAAAATTAATACAGATGCTGCTACTGCAGCCACCAAAAGAAAAGCTAAAAGAACTATCAATATACCTATACCTGTAGCCCCGGTTTTCCCCCACATAAAATAAGAACAATAGCCTTGATTTATAAAAGTTATGCCAATTTCAAACTTTCAGGGATTTAAGTCTTTTAATCCGGTCATTTATAGGCGGATGAGTACTAAGAAGCTTAACTATACCACTTGCTTTAAAGGGATTGGCTATAAAAAGGCTCGAACTGCTGGGATTGCCAAACTTTAAGGGATTACTTTTTGTTGATTGCTCAATTTTTGAAAGAGCACTCGCCAACGCTGCAGGATTATGGATTAATTTGGCTCCAGTCTCATCAGCAAGATATTCTCTTGCTCTTGAAATAGCAAGCTGGATAATCATTGCCATAAATGGCGCCAAAATTGCAAGGACAAGAATCCCTATCAACCCGCCGCCATCATCATCGTTTCCGCCAAATCCGCCAAAAATAGCACTCCATCTAGCCATAGAAGCAACAAAGCCTATTATTCCCGCAATGGTTGCTGCAACAGTCTGAATAAGTATATCTCTATTTTTTATATGGCTTATTTCATGAGATAAAACCCCTTTAAGCTCTGATTTCGAAAGAAGCCTCAGTAAACCTTCAGTGCAGGCAATGGAAGCATTATTTGGGCTTCTCCCGGTTGCAAAAGCATTGGCTTGAGAAGTTGGAATAATATACAACTTAGGCATAGGGATTTTTGCATATCTAGAAATTTCCTTTACAATATCATAAAACTCTGGATGGCTTGATTTGCTTACTGGCTTGGCCTTGTACATCTTTAAAACTAGTTTGTCCGACCAAAAATAACTTACAAAATTCATTCCGACAACAACTACTATAGCTAAAACTAAACCAAACTGCCCACCTAATAACTGACCTGCAAAAAGCAATATAGCAGTAAGTGCTGCCAGCAACAAAAAAGTTTTTCCCTGATTAATCATAACCCGGTAAAATAATAGATTATTTATAAAATTTATCAAAAAATTGATGTAGATTCTGTTGGATTACTAAACAAAATCCCGATATTACACAAAAACAGCATAAAGCATAAAAAAGATATTATTTACTCTTCTAATATGATTGAGATAGGGACAGTACTTAAGCATTATAAAAGGCCAAAAATCCAAGAAGAAATGGTTTCAAATTCTAAAGATAGAGAGGTCGCCGTAAAGTTTGGTGATAAAGGGTTTGGAAAACGGCCCGATACATTCCAATATCCACGGGACATTCTTGAATTTGCTAAACAAAGAGCAACATCATTTCATGTTTCTGAAGAAAGGTGGTTCAACCCCCTTCAACTACAGACAGGACTGAAACCAAAAGAAATGGATGAAATGAGAAAAGGTTGGGACTTGGTGCTTGATATAGATATTCCTGACTGGAAACTCTCGAAAATAATAAGCTGGCTCTTGATAAAAGCATTAAAAGAACACGGGGTTAAATCTATATCTGCAAAATTCTCAGGAAACAAAGGATTTCACATAGGTGTTCCTTTTGAAGCCTTCCCAAATACCATAAACGGCCAGGAAAGCAGAAAAATGTTTCCCGAAATCTCTAAGGAAATTTCATTTTATCTTATAAATTACATCGGCAAAAAACATACTGTTTACAATGAAACTGAAAATTCTGTAACCTTTTCAGAAAGTTACACCTTCACGCTTGATTATATATCCAAAGCCATGCAAAAAGAACAGTATGAACTGCTTGAATGGAAATGTTCAAAGTGTAATGAACCAATCGAAAAAAGACCAGAGCAGTTCTCATTTGAACATATATGCTCTTCTTGCGGCAAGATTCTAAGAAATGATGAAGAGTTTAAAAGATGTGATAAATGCGGAGTATTAATGGATAAAAAGCCAATTGAAAAAAAGAAAGTTTGTGACTGTGGATCTACAGAAGGGTATAGGGCATTTAGTCCGATTTCAGTTATTGAAGTTGACACCCTCCTCATTTCATCTAGGCACATGTATAGGATGGCTTATTCTCTTCACGAAAAGTCAGGATTATGTTCAATCCCATTTGACCCTGACAAAATACTTCACTTTGATAAAAAATGGGCAGACCCTTCAAATATATCTTTTTCAGAGCATAGGTTTCTTGATTCCTCAAATTCAGAGCCTAAAGAGACTTCTGAACTTATACAAAAAGCAAACGAATCAAAAACACAACAAGATGAAAATAATATCAGGCGTGAACAATTCGAGAAACTAGAAAAAGATATAATAAAAACAAACAATATAGACGAAGTACAAGAGGCAATCCCTGCAGATTTCTTCCCCCCTTGCATAAAAAAAATATTGAAAGGCTTAGAAGATGGTAAAAAAAGATCTCTTTTTATTCTGATTAATTTTTTCGCTAATACCGGCTACGAATGGGAAAACATAAAAGATATTTTAAATGACTGGAATAAAAGAAACGCTGAAGAATTAAGACAAGTTATAATAAATGGACAAATAAATTATAGAAAATTAAAGGCAAAAATTATGCCTCCTAATTGCAATAACGAAGCATATTACAAAGGGCTGGGTGTCTGTGAGCCTGATAACTTTTGTAATAAAATAAAAAACCCTGTTAATTATGCTATCCTTAAAGCAAAAGCTGCAAACTCACAAGGTAAAAAAGGAAGACAGAAACTCACTGATGAGCAAAAGGAAATGAGAAAAAAATTCAGAGAAAGAAAAAAAAAGGAAAAAGATTCCGGAAACTTTATTAATAACTAATCATGTTTTCTTTACAAAAGAGGTTGTAAGGGTATGTCTGGAGAATTGTATCAATGGGAAAAGTTTCTCTATAAAAAATCTGAAAAAGATATTTCTGAATGGTCATCGAATTTCGGTCCGTCAGTTATTCAACGACAAAACAATAAACCCAAAAAAGTAAAATTCAAAGTACTTATAGACAATCCAAAAACAAGGATATTCATTGTAGGAGACTTTAACAACTGGGGAGAAGATCTCGAAAATTATGAGTTAAAGCATGATAAGCACAGCATTTTTGCTGAAATAGTATTAGAATGCATTAAACACAAGGAGCCATATAAATTCCTTGTTAAAACTGAAGGAAAATCTATTTTTATGCAGGATCCTGCTGGGCATTACTTTGACCATAATGGGAACACAATATTCTGGGATTTTGAGCATCCTTCTTCTTACAAATTAAAGCATGGTTTTATTGACACTATTAATAGATCTACAAGAGTTCTTCAAACAGATTTACCCGGACTAATAATGCATTGGGCTGACAAAAGCGGAGTATGCGGAAGAGACCTCCAACAAAAAGAATATTATAAATTTATAACAAATTCTGGAATTTTGGAACATATAAAAAAACTAGGGTTTAATACAATCCAATTCCTTCCATTTGCGCAGAGCATTGACGGGGATAACTGGAAATTCAGATATCTTATTCCTTTCCAATTTGCAATCCAAAAAAACTGGGGTACACCTGATGACTTCAAAAGGATGATTGATAAGTGTCATGAACAGGGAATCGCAGTGATAGGTGATTTTGTAATAGGTCATTTGCCTTTCAAAAAATACATGATTTTTGGCCAGGACGGAGAGAAAAACGGAATTCAACAGTGGTATAACAGACATGGCACAAGACTATATATGAAAGAAGAAACGCCCTGGGGAACCATGAGGATTGATTACGACAACCCCAACATAAGAGATTTTATTATCTCAAGTTGTCTGCATTTTTTACAAAAATACAGGATTGATGGTCTAAGGATTGACAATGTTGATGGCATAATAAGATATGGGGAAAACGGCGATGGTCCCGAAAGGCCAAATGGTAGAAAGTTTCTTAGAGAACTCAACAAAACACTTTATACTTATAACCCTTGCACACTTATACATTTTGAATCGCATTATTTTCATGAAGATAATGCAAAAATGCTAGTCATACCATTTGAGCAGGACAAGAGAGCATTAGGAGCGACAGCCTATAATAGTTCGCGTATGACATATTACTTTCATACAGAATATATGCCTAAGGCAGTTGATGAAGTAACTCCATGGAAATTTAAAGATATTACAGAAGAAAAAGAATGGGGACAGTCTAGCTCAACCATAGCTGACTTTCATAACCATGATGCCGCGGCCGGCCTGATTCCAATGAGATGTACAGGAAGCTATGCATACGATGCTATGACTGTTAAACAACCACAGAATCATATCCATGCCATCGGAAAAATTAAGGTAATGGAAGCAATAATCTCTTTTTGCTGTGAAGGAAGGACTCTTGACCTTGCGCAAACATTCCTTCTTCAGACAGGAACGTTTGAGCATGAAAGTTCAATAAAGTGGTTTCTGGCCTTTAATCAAGTGAATAATAATATGACTGAATATAAACGCAAAATAAATACACTGATGGAAGACAAAGCGTTCTGGCCGATTAACACGAAAAATAGAAGATTCTTAAACATTGATGATAAAAACAAAATGTTGGTTGTAAAAAGAGAATCTGAAGAAAACAAGTATGTGATAGTTATTAACCTTTCTTCATGGACTCATATGAATTATAAGGTTGGACTCGACTCAAAAAAAGATCAAGAAGTAATGTTTAACTCTGATTTATTTGACTATGCAGGTCTGGGCTTAATCTCCTTTCCAAAAACCCTGAAAAACGAGAAAAGTGTAAACTTTGAATTATTGGAAAGAGAAGTAGTTTTGCCAAAAGTGGCCCCCTACCATGTTGTAATTTTAAAAGAGAAGAAATAAGTTTATATAAAATTTGATTATTCTTTTTCTAATGAAATATTATGCAGTTTTAGAGGGAAGAGGACAAGTACCAACAATATTAAACACATGGGAAGATTGCAAAAAAAAAGTAGACAAATACCCCGGAGCACAATATAAAAGTTTTAAGAATCTTAATGATGCAAAGGAGTACATCACACCCAACAAATCAAAATCCAACGGGAACAGTCTTGTAGCATATGTAGACGGCAGTTATTCTACAACTAAAAAAAATTACTCTTACGGCGTTGTCTTACTAAAAAAAAACAAAATTCTAAAGACAATGAATGGCAAGGGTGAAAATGAGCAAGCTGCAAAAATGCGACAAGTTTATGGAGAGCTGCAGGGAGTTATGAAAGCCGTAGATTTTGGAATAAAAACCCACGAAAAAGAAATTCATATATATTATGATTACTACGGCATTGAATATTGGGCAACCGGGAAGTGGAATAGGAATAACCAGTTCACAAGCCATTATCATCAATTCATCCAAAAAAGAAAAGATAAGCTGAAAATTTTTTTCCATAAAGTCCCTGCTCATTCAGGAAATAAATACAACGACATGGCAGACAGGCTGGCAAAAGAAGCTTTAAAATAAGAAATAAATCAATAATCTAAGCAAACTAATAAAAAAAGCAAGAGAAATTAAAATGCTTGAAAAACTTAAAAAAAAATATGAAACATGTAAGTTATGCGCGGAACTTTCAGAAAATAGGAACAATGTTGTTTTTGGAATAGGAAATCCTGATAAAGCAAAGATAGTAATAATCGGTGAAGCTCCAGGTAATATGGAGGACTTAAAAAACGAGCCATTTGTCGGAAAGTCAGGACAAATATTAACAGAACTTCTAAAGGAAATTGGTTTTTCAAGAGAGGATGTATATATTACTAATACAATACTTTGTAGGCCTCCAAACAACAGAAACCCTAACAAAAAAGAACTGGAAAACTGTAGAGAAAGGCTTGATGAACAATTAAAAATACTTAAACCAAAAGTTGTAGTCACACTTGGAAACTTTGCAACTAAATATATGCTACAAACAAAAGCAGGAATCACTAACATACACGGCAAAGTTTTTGAAAAAGATAATATCAAAATTGTTCCAATGTTTCATCCGGCAGTTTTACTTTATAACGGGAATAACCCCGAAAAAAGAAAAGAATTATTAGATGATTTTTTTATAGTAAAAGAAATTATCCAAAAAGGAAATATTAATTCAGGCAATAGAAAGTTGAATGAATTTTAGAAATCTAAAACCAATAACATAAAAAATAATCGAAAATCCTCAAGGCAACCATTGTTTAGGATCATTCAGCTTTTTAGGTAAATAATCACTAATAACATAATTCAGACCCCACTTTGCTAAAGCCTGTTGTTCTGCTCTTTTCTTAAGTTTAATCTGGTCACTTATTGCCTTTTGCCATTGTTTATAATTATGCACAAACGGGTCATTCTTAAGAGCATCTTTACCACGTTTAATATCTATATCTTTCATTGGATGTGTAGGCAACTTAAAATTGGTTATATCCTGCGGAGTGATTCCTATGAATTTAGCGTCAGGAACACAAAAGTACTCGTTGATATGAGCAGCATTTCCACTTCCTACTTTAAGGGTTCTGTATATATTCATATAACCATAGAAATCCCCGTCTGTAAACACATAAACAGGTATTTTTTTAGAATCGCTTAGCCTTCTAATGAACCTTCTGCATGCCCTTGTAGGAACGCCCCCCATTGAGATAAGTATGCAATTTGATTTTTTCCAGAATTTATGCTTAACAAGTCTCTGGAACATACCTGCAGTCTCGATAGCAAGAATAAATTTTGCGTTAGTCTCAAACTTTAATTCCTCAACAGATATGGGTATAGAATATGCTCCACTACCAAAAGCAGTACAATCGATTTTTATATCTTCTCCTGTATCAGGATCCTTGTCAATTACCGATAACTCTCCTGCAACCTCTCCCCCTTTTTCTTCAGGAATGAATTTCATTTGTTCCCTGTTAAACCGCATCATGGCTTCAATATCATCCATAACTGAATCTGATTCGGGTTGCTCTTTAAACCTTGCATCATCCCAGTTTTTGCTGACATAATATGCTTCCCTTTTAGTAGCCATATCATCTGACTCAATCAGCTCTTTTGAAAGAGACATCATAAGCAAAGTTTGCGCGAAAGTCTTAACAGTTGACGCTGTAAGTGTTCTAACCTTTTCTTTCCCCTTTAGCTCGAAAAAACCATCTTTTTCATCATATTTTACATTCTGTAGAGATCTGACAGGCGATTTAAGGGTTGGACTTTTCATGGATTTTATTTTTTCAAATACATCAGTAGATACTTGTTTTATTTTCTCTACAACTTCATTCATTCTTCATCAACCTCTGCATCACTTCTTCCAATCTTTGCGAATTCTTCATCAAATTCCACATTTTTCTCCTTGTCAAACCCAACCTCTTCAACTTGTCCTCTTTTCTGCTCGAGAAGATCTTTTAATTTAGTAATTATTTCTTCCTTGTCAGCGTCCTGTAAATCAAGAATTTTTAGTAAAGCTTCTGCAACATGAGGTATATGCTTTTCAATATAACCTCTTTTTTTAAGCTCATCTTTAACCTTTTTCTTTTTTTTAAGATAGCTACCCAGGCTCCTTCCACATTCCTGTAACGCAAGCTTTATTTCTTTTACAATCTCGGGATAATGAGCTATTGCCTCTTTACTTTCACTGGTAAAAGGCACCCATACTGAAGCGATATGAACCATGATTGTTACAGGTCCCTGCGGAATTGCGCCACTGCTTTGGCTTAAACCATAGCTTCTCCAGTTAGTTCCTGAAATAGATTTAGTAGCAGCACAACCTCCCTGCTGATACAACAGAGGAACCCTGTTTGCAAATCTCATGATAGTAATCGGCCCTTCACTCTCTTGTTGGCCTCCATAAGCAATCCCTGCTTCCACTATAAATGGATTACCTCTATATACTGAAGGAGGTCTAGTAGTTGATGCATAGAACTCAGCATTTATTTCTTTTTTAAGACCCTTCTCAATCATTTCTTTACCAATGGACGTAATACAATCTGTTGAAGGAGCCATAATTTTAGTTTCTTTTATTGCATTGATTAGTTTTTCAGCGCCTTCTTGGCTGACTTTTTTTGGCTTAGTCTCAGGAGGTATCAAAGCATGTTCACATATTTGTTTAGCTGTACCAGAACCAACTCTAGAAAAATCATTAACAAGAAAGCTCTGAAGGCTCCTGGCATCAGTTGTAGCAAGCATATCCATTAAGACCCCCAACTCAACACCATAAGGATGTGGCTTAATTTCTGTAGTCTCAATCGGAAGTTCCTCTGTAGCCCTTGGAAAAATCAATTGCTGCGCTTTGGGATTTGTATATATAATAGTTACATGAGGATTAGTAATCGCGGTCTCCTTTAGATATTGGTCTACAGATTGCATACCGCCTGAGTAGTTTGCTTCGAGGTCAAGCTCAATCTTTGTACCGGTTTCTTTTGGCCAGTCAACCTGGTTTTCCTTAACAATAGTAGGTGTGTTTTTTTGAGTATCAATCTTTAATTCATAATATTGAGCAGGCTTGTCTTTTTGAACCTTAGAAGTTATTTTAGCTGGTCTTCCAGTAGTCAATTGGCCATACATAACACTTGCAGAAATTCCAATTCCTTGTTGGCCCCTGGACATTTTTAGCTTATGAAATTTGGACCCATAAAGCAGTTTACCAAATATTTTTGGTATTTGGGCTTTTATAATACCAGGGCCATTATCTTCAACAATAACCCTGAATCTACCACTTCCCATATCTATTAACTCAACTGAAATTTCAGGCAAGACACCTGCTTCTTCACATGCATCCAAAGAATTATCTACTGCCTCTTTAACAGTTGTCATAAGAGCTTTTTTTTTATTATCAAATCCAAGTAAATGCCTGTTTCTTGCAAAAAACTCTGCAATCCCTATATCCCTTTGCCCTTTTGCCATTTCGTGGGCAACATTTGATGAATCAGCACTACTATCAGCTAAAGTTCTCTGCGCCATCTTCTTTCACTTCAAACTCTTTCGTTTTTAATTCTCTCCTCTTTTTTTCTAACCATTTATAAACATGAGAATGCGGACTTCCCATAAGCAAACTATCAATTGCGCGCCTTGCTATAGCAACATGATCATATCTTCCGATAACTCCTACAGACTTTCCATAAACCACAATACTGGTTTCTGTTAAGTTTTCAATTGTTTCTCGTGACTTACCGTTTTTTCCAATGATTCTACCTTTAACTCTGACAAGGTTGTTCTTATGCTTAACATAGTCATTAATACTTAATAATTCCAAACAATAATCTTGTTTTAACAATTGTTTTGCTATTTCAGGATTAAAACCCCTGCCAATAGCCTGAACAATTTCCCTTACTGTAAAAATAGTTAAAGAGTCTTCACCTCTAACAACTGCAACTCCTTCTTTTGAATCAACCTCTATGCTTGTGTTTGTATTCTCCTCTATATTACTCTTGGTTTCTCCATCTTTACCTATTAAGACAGCTATCCGGTCCTTTGGAATCTTAAGTTCATAAGAATATTTTTCCATAATTCTTTCAGGAAAATGAATTGTTTTTAAATGTTTTGTAAAGCAATAAAGAAAACCCAAACGCACTAAAACCCTAAAAAAGCAAGATATTTATATTAAATGACATAATCAACCAGATAATGGAATGTGGAATGGGTATACATCTGCTGCTTAATCTTGTAGGCTGTGATGAATATTATCTCCATGATAAGGAGAACGTTAAAGGCCTTGTCTTAGATGTTGTTAGCAAGAGCAATCTCAGCAAGCTTAAAGAGGGCTTCCATCAATTCAGACCAACAGGTGTTACAGGTTTTGTTTTGCTTGAAGAATCACACTTCAGTATCCATACATGGCCAGAATACAACTCAATAGCAGTTGATTTATTCTGTTGCTACCTAAATCAAGAACAAAAAGAAAACGCGCTAAGAAAAGCAGAAGATGCCGGGCAATTACTTGTTTACAAGTTAAACCCTAAAGAAATAAAAAAAAAACTTGTTATGCGCTAGATTTTATTTTCTGCAGGACTTCTTCTTCAGAAGCCTCAAAACCAAAGCGATTAAAGAATTTTGTGATATTTGAAATATCCCTTCTCAGATATTCCTCTGCTAAAGGGTCTTTAAGGGTTGTAGCTTGAGAAAAATCTATAAAAACAGGATTATCCAGATAATTTAAAATATTATATTCAGAAAGGTCGGCATGGACAAGCCCTGCATTTAGGTATAGCTTTCTGATATTATCAATTATCTCATTAAAAAATTTATTATAATCCTCGGGAGTATTATCTTTTATCTGCGGAGCAGGTTCTTTATTGCCAATATATTCTAACACGATTATATTATTAAGAGAAGTTATAGGCGTTGGAACTCTCACCCCGGATTTTCTGGAAGCTATAAGATTCCTGTATTCTCTTTTCACCCAGGCAAATATAACTTTTCTTCTTTGCTTTTTAAGATCAAAAAACCTAGGGTCGCTTTTAATATACTTGTACATTAAGTTGAAATTGCATGATTCAAGGCGATATATCTTCAGAACCCTTTTTCCGCCATCTTTTGTCCTTGCTGTAAAAATGTTTGCCTCTTTTCCTATTTTAACGGGGCTTTCAATACCTTCTATAATATTCTGACTCATTAGTTTTCGTATTGTATTAATTGTGAAATTATCAAAAACATTGCCATAAATCTTCCATTCTTCCTTGCTTTTTTTAGCCATACATGCCTATGGTTGAGATATTCTTTTATATATTTAATCAAAAATTAAAAAACAACACAATACTAGAAAAGCCAGATTCTCAGAAAACAAACTAAACAAGGTGAATGAATCTATCTACTCGACTTCATCAGTCTTTCCTTTAGTTTTTTGCCCATAAACTCGCCTTTAAAAAAGTCCACTTTTATCGCAATAGAAATATTGTCCGCCAGGTGTCTTGCGGCTTTACCTTTATTTTTTGAATTAGCGACATATTGGTGCTGTAGCAATATACCATGTTTCGGTGCTTTTGCCCCGGTTCTCAGATGACGAAAAAGAGCTTTCTCTGCTCCAAGCAATTGAATCTTTGACGCGGTCATGGTAGCAAGGTTCTTAATTGAGCCAGCATACACTATCAATTCTGCACCCAAAAGGGAACCAGCGAGATAATACATATTAGGGCAAGATTTTTTAACAACTACTTCAAGATAGTTTTTCAAATTATCTATTTTCAAAAAAGAGGAATTTATAAATTCAGCCAACTCCAAAATCGGTGAAATATCCTCTTTAGATAAATCAGCCCCCATTGAATTTGAAGGGTTTATTCCTGATTCCTTTAATAATTTTTTTCTTGGTTTATCCAGAACCTCATTAACTAATTGCCTATTATCTGAGAATCTCTGGACAATCTCTGGTGCATAAAGTGAATACCATTCCCTTAAACGCTTCGAATGCAAATTAGTGCTTCTGGTCAATTCAGTAAGATTACTAACTGCCTGTATAATAAGACTATCAGACTTAACCGAATCCTTTATTTTGGATTTGGTAAGGGTCATATTTTTTTCATAAAGCGCGTTTAAATGAGATTTTTTTTTCATAAAAGAGTAAGAAAAAAAACTGGTTTAAATTTGTTGCGATTAATAGATAGAAAATAAAATATAAAATTATATAAATAAAGAGTTATAGTGTTATCAAAAAGTAATTCAAAAGGAAGCGACTCCATATGCATAATCAAGAAGGCAATTTTGAATTAGTAACCAAAAGAGAAGGTGCACATAAAGGCTGTCAACTTTACGACAACCTTAAGCAAGACCATAATATGTTTCTAAATTTCCCGATAACAGATAGTTATACCTATAATCATAAAATCAATTATAAAATATGTTAGATGATAATAAATGAGCGCACACCACTTATTAAAAGAAACAGAGATAAAAAACAAATGCCTATATTGCGGTCATGCCTTCGACCCAAAAACATGGGAAACACACCACAATATGAAAAGGCACTATAAAATAAATCACTGTGAAAATTGCAATAGAACGGCTAAAATAGAAGTTGGGTTTGAAGGTTCAGGCCACGATTCATGGAGTCAACCATTTAAAATCAAAAGGAAAAAGCAAACCAAAGGAAGTATAAAAATAATTGAGAGTCCGCTTGAGAAAGCTATAAAAAATAATTAAAGCGTTTATTGAATATTGTCTAATTTTTATTAAAAAATCCATTAAATTATTGATTTAAACTATAGTTTTTTAGCCTTTGATTAAGGTACCCACAAATTCTTGGCCATTTAAGAATTTAGAAATATTCTCAAGATTGTTACCATTCAAAATAGCAACATTAATATTATTATCCCTGGCAAGTTTGCTTGCTACTGGGTCGAATGGAACATTTTTTCCGGGGGACCATTTATCACCAGTAATGCTCAAAAAATCATTCCAGGCTATTTCTTTTATCGGCTTTGCCTCATTATTAACTTTTGGATCTGCATCATATACCATATCTATATTAGTCATGTTAATAACATAATCGCTGTTAAATTTCTTTGCAAGCATAACAGCCACTTTGTCAGATGAATTTCCAGGTTTATAGCCAGACGCCATAACAACCTCTTTTTCAAGCATAAATTCCTGTGTTGGGTCTTTTATAATAGATTTGTGAGACATTTCCCCAAAAAGAATCCTAAGCAATTCTGCATTAAGTTTTGTTGCAGCAATTCCCATCAAATCTAAATCAGTCTCACTAGGCTCTGCCATTTTTTCGGCAGCATCATTATACATTCTACAAATGCTTCCACCACCAGTAACAATTATTGCCCTATTTCCTTGTTTTACGACATTCTTAATCAGTTCTTTAAAGTCCATTAGGAATTTAGTTGAAATAACCCCTTCTGGAATTATCAAAGAACCTCCTAAAGAAAAAACAATATTAGCTACCATCTTAATCCTTCAAAAGCAATTCTGCTATACTAGCAAAAGCAGGTCTTGAAATAAACACTCCCACAGATATACCCAAAATTGTTGTGAATGCAAAACCTCTCAAAAGACCTGCGCCTGCGCTGAATAAGACAAGCATAGCTGCCAAAGTGGTAAAAAATGCAGCAAAGATAACAAAGAATGCACGCTTCACTCTTTCCTTCCATGAAATATTATAGTCTTTTCCTCTTCTTATTTCCTCAAGAATTACAATCTGGTCATCAACACCTGTACCAACCGCAATAATAATACCAGCGATTGCTGCCATATCAATATTCCAACCAGTTCCTGCTGCAATTCCGAGAATCATTATGACCTCTGAAACCATAGTTATAGCAACTGGAAGTCCGATTTTTAAATCCCTGTATCTGATAAGAATAAAAGCAATTACACCCAGTATTGCTGCTAACCCAACCACAAGAGCATTAGTGAAAAACTTTTTACCAAGGCTTGGAGAAATACTATCAATTTTTACAATATCAAGTTTAACGGGAAGACTTCCGGTTTCAAGATATACTTGTAATTTTTTCATATTTTCTGCGCTATTCTGCCGAGCTTCTTCATAACTTCTACCAACCCCTGGCCCGGAAATTGAAAAACTGGTCTCACTTAGTCCTTGAAGACCTGCACTAATCCTTAATTCATCAACAAGTTCATTATCAAGATACAACTCCAGAGGTTCGCTTAAGTACTGCTGCCCTTCCTCAGTTATCACTTCAAGAGATTTAGTAATTTCTGCCTGCCTTTGAGCAGCTTCAGGACTAATAGTTATAGTAAATAAAAACTCACATCGCCAATTACCATCACTAGTCTTACCACAAGGGTTTCTGGGATTCTCTATATAACTACACCCGGTAGTTCTACATACATTCTTAACTTCATTACCTGTAAAAACTGTTTTATTGCCTATTTCCGCCTCAAACTTTCCCTGACTACCTATCAATTCCTTTACTTCTTCTTGATTAACACCGGCAATCTCAACAGAAATTAAAGTATCATCAGTGAACAAACCCTTTTTAACGGGCCTTATAACCATATCACTCAGGCCATAAACATTAAGTCTTTCCTTTAGGCTGCTGATGATAAGCTCTTCTTGGTCCTTAGTAATTGACTTTTCAGGCTCTAAAAGAACCCGGGTTCCCCCTTGGAGGTCCAAGCCTTTCTTAAGGTTTGTTGAAGGAGCATCATAGACATTTAAACCTAGACTTTTTGGGCCCTTTAGCTCCTTCACTTTCTTTGGAACTTGTATATAATTTGTTACAGTTTTGTTAATAGTTTTTACAGAGTCATTAATTGTCTTATTAACAGAAACTGTCTCATTTACTTTTTTAGTTACTGTTTCATTTAGCTCAATTGTTTTATAATTTCCTTCTACATTCATAGTATAAGAATTGTCTAATTTAAACAGCAAAGAAGGGAAAGTATCACCCTTATCCTTAAAGCTTGATTTAGTCTTTATAATAACAGTATCATTAACTTCCAGATTATTAACTACATCTGTATAATCCTGCACACCTTTAATTACTCTACCATTAATTTCAGTGATGACTTCTCTGAAAAGTGGTTTAGTATCTGCTCCGGGAGATACCATACCTGCATTATAAGCAGTACTGTTTTTTTCTACATTCCTTACAGCAACCCCTTCATTAGAGGTAAATAAATAAGGTTTAATCATCATAATTGATAAGATTACAACTACCAAAAGCAGCATAATTTTCCAATTTGTAAAGATTTTTTTTGCATTCATTCTATTCCCTTCTTATCTGCATACCATCTTAAAAGGCCAACATTCTGTAGCCATGTATTCACTAAATCAACAAGTAATCCAATCAGTACAATTGTCATAATCTGAGTCAAAACCTCGGACTGCGAAAACCAAATCGCAAGAGATAATGCAATAATAGTTGAAAAAGACATAGTAAGCCCCGTCTTGGCAGCGCCAATAACCCTTTCAAAAACATCTCCGGATTTCTCCCTTAGAACACGGGTAGTCAACAAAATATCTGTATCAATAGAATAACCGATTAACATCAAGAATCCAGCAATTCCTGCTGTAGACATCTTCATGCCCAAAACATTTGCAATTGCCAGTGTCACAACAATATCTGAAAAAGCGCTGATTATGACAGCTATTGAGGGGACAAATGTCCTAAAATAAAAGAACACTACAATACCCATTAATAAAAAAGCGAAAATCATTGCTTTGATTGTCTGCCTAAAAAAACTCTGACCCAAGGAAGGACCCATTGAATCAATATTCATAGATTCTTCAGCTGCCCCGGTAAGCTTAACTAGCTGATCTACAAACTCTTTTCTTTTGGAATCTTCTACTATGTCAGCTTCTACAATAAAAGCAAAAGTGCCTTGCGCAGGATTAGATAACTCTCTTACATTAAAGTCTGAATTTGGAAAAATTCTCTTCAAATCCTCAACAAACTGGTCTGAATCAACTTGTATGCCAGTAGAAGGAATAGTAGCGGTAACACCACCTTCAAGGCTTACACCCTTATCCATAATTTCTCCACTTGATAAGTACTGGCTGCCAATCTGTACGAAGGCTAAAAGTAATACTAAGAAAGGTAAAAACATTAAAAGCATATATTTCCTATCATAAAAATTTAGCAAAAAATTTCCTCTGTCCTTATAAGTAGCCTTTTCTTCTGGCTCTTTTTCTTGACGAACCTGTTTTTTACTACTTACTTTTTTCTGGCTCTTCTTTCGCCGGAGTTGTCTCTTCCCCATTATTGAATGGAACTAAATGTTTGTTTTTAAATGTTTTGCCTCTAATAAATCAAAATTCAAGCACATGCTCAAAATCCACATCGCTTTTTTCATCCAATGCCTCGTATTCAACCGATTCAGCCTTGGTAATATTGGCTATATCATTTTTCACCATCTCAAAAACACTGAATGGAAGTTTAGATTTAAGCAATATTCTTTTGATTGGAGCTTTAAGGGAAATATTCTGCTCAGATTTCGATTTCCTTGCAGCATCAACAATATACTTTACAAGCTCTCCTGCTTTTTCATTATCCTCATTAAGCATTTCAGCATCCACTTTCGGCCACTCCGAGATATGAATGCTCTTTTTGTTTTCTTTTTGTGCAAAATAAAGGTGATAAATTTCTTCTGTGATATGCGGCATGAATGGCGCAAAAAGCTTAAGCGAGACCAAAACGGCATTGTAAAGAGTATATCTTGCCGAATCAATCTTTTGCTTGTCATATTGGTCAGTATTGTAAAGCCTGTGTTTTATGAACTCAAGATAATTATCACACAAGTCATGCCAAAAGAAATAATCCACAAGTGACTTTGTCCTTGAATACTCATAGTTTTTAAAAGTATCAGTAGATTCTTTTACCATCCTATTCATCTTTGAGAGCATCCATAGATCAATAGCCTCAAAATTTTTTGGTTTGTGTATCCCGTGGCCATGAAGGTTCATTATTGCAAATTTGGAGGCATTCCAAAGCTTCGTAATGGTTTTCATGCCTGTTACCAAGTCTTTCTCCTGGAATGGAAGATCATCGCCTAATTTGGAAGCAGATGCCCAATATCTTAATGCATCTGCACAATACTTTTCCCTCATCTCATTAGGATCAACAACATTGCCAAGACTCTTAGACATTTTCTTGCCCTTGGGGTCAAGTGCATGACCTGAGATGACAACATCATTCCATGGATTAACTTCATTATGGAACCTTGATTTCACAACAGTATTGAAAAGCCAGAAAGTGATGATATCATGTGCCTGTGGCCTTAAGTCCATTGGATAAAGATTTTTATGAGCAGGGCTACCCTTCACTAGTTCTGTCGCCAATTGCGGAGTCAATGCAGAAGTCGCCCAAGTATCAAAAATATCTTTCTCACCTACCATGTCTTTGCAACCACAAGTAGGGCATTTATCAACAGGAGGTTTGTCATGGAGTGGATCGACAGGCAATTGTTTTTTATCAGCAACAATGACCTCGTCACATTCTCCACAATACCAAACAGGGATTGGAACACCATGGAACCTCTGCCTTGAAATAAGCCAATCCCACTGAAGACCCTTCACCCAGTGATCATAACGTGTTTTCATATGAAGAGGATACCAATTAAGTTCTTTTCCCCATTCAAGCATCTTATCTTTAATATCCAAGTACTTGATGAACCATTGTTTTGTATGGATTATTTCTATTTCTTTTTTGCACCTTTCATGAATTTTGACAGAATGCTTGATGGGTTTCCTTTCAACAAGCAAGCCTTCCTTTTCAAGATCCTCAATAACTTCTTTTCTTGCATCCTTTAAGCTCATCCCTTCATATTTACCAGAGATGCTAGTCATCTTACCATCAAGAGTTATTGCACTTTTTAGTGGTAGGTCATATGCAAAATACCACTCCATATCCGTCTGGTCACCGAAAGTACAACACATCACAATCCCTGTTCCCTTGTCCATAGCGACCCTTTTGTCAGCCATAACAGGTACTTCAAAATCAAAAAGAGGCACTTTTGCAGATTTTCCCTCAAATTGTTTATACCTTTCATCGTCAGGATGGAAAAAAACAGCAACGCATGCAGGAATTAACTCTGGCCTCGTTGTTCCTATAATCACATCCTCTGAATCTATCTTGAAAACAATATCATTAAAATATGAGTCAATTTCATTATCTTCGCATTCAACCTGAGAAACAGCTGTCTGGCATTCAGGACAGAATAAAGCAGGCGCATCTTTTCTGTATTCTCTGCCTTTCTTATATAGATCAATAAATGATTCCTGAGAAATTCTCCTAGA
The DNA here is from genome assembly GCA_051819785.1 of Nanobdellota archaeon. GTDB lineage: Archaea > Nanobdellota > Nanobdellia > Woesearchaeales > DSVV01 > CAZBGG01. Next base: position 32,145 of record JBNJGV010000003.1, read on the forward strand.
ATCATCCTGTATAGTTGAGTAAAAAAGGTCCCAATCACAACTAATTCCAAGATCTTTCCAGTCCTGGACAAAACCTGGCCTCACTTTATCAAGAGTCGTTATGCATAATTTGGTGAACTCTGAACGGTTCATGTCAGTGGCTTTTATCTTGTTCTCCTTTTCAACAAATCTCTCTGATGCTATCCCATTATCATCAGTTCCAAAAGGAAAAAAGACATTTTTACCTCTCATCCTCTGGAATCGTGCGATAAAATCATTTTGCGCATAAGAAAACGCATGCCCAATATGCATCTTCCCTGACATTGTCGGGGGAGGCGTATCAATTGAATACGAATTTTCCTTTTTATCAGGGTCAAATTTATTGATGCCTTCTTTTTGCCAGTATTCCTGCCACTTCCTTTCTGAGACCTTAGGATCATAACGTTTAGGTAAGCTTATATCTGCCATATTAAGATTAGAGAGAACATATCATTTTTAAAAGTTTCACTTGAAGTATTTATTTTTATGCAAATACCAACCCAGCCAAACTCCCAATACAAAAAAGAGTAGATAAAAGAAATATCCGCCATTATTAGCTAAATAAACCCCCAGTAGATAACCTACCAAAAAAAATACAACAATCATATAAAAAGGGAACCCTATTTCTACATTTCTAAGGTAATAAATCCTACCCACAAATACACCTGATAAAAATATTACTAAATAAGAAATTATTGCAACTCCTGAAATTAAAGATAACACAAATCCAATTATAAGTAAAAAGAGACTTCCCCACTCCGCCCAGTTTTCTGTTGACATTTTTCCCATTCTATTAACCCTCTACTCAATATATGAATAATACAAAAACCACACAACTATACCTATAACCAACGAAAACAACCAAGAGAAAATACCAAGAGCGCTCAAAATAACATATGCCAATAATGTACTAACTATAAAAACATAAGTGAGCCTTGACATAAAAAACAAATGAATTCCATCCATATAAGGAATCGGAAGTATTGTAAAAAACATTATCCATAGATTAACCATAGCAAAATCCAAGAAAAATCCTGGCAAAATATTGAGCTGATGTGAAAACATTAAACCGATAGTTGCAAGAACAAGGTTTGCTATAGCACCACTTACCGCAATCATACCCCTTGCAACAACATTCTCACCATATCTGAACTTGCCAATCCTCAAGATAGTCATATGATAAAGAACCATTCCCCCAGGGAGCAGTATATAAAACTTGCCTAGTGAAATCAAAGAGACAGCGATTGTAACTAGCAGCCCAGTAGACCAAGCCCTAAACTCAGAAGTAAAGCCCTGCTGAAGAGCAAATATCTTTTGAACAGATACATGCGCTAATAAAGCGAGAGTTACAAAAAAAAGCGATTGAAGGAGATTACCAAACCATAAAACTGCATTAAACTTTTCTCTGCCATCATTTAAGGCGAAAGCAAACGTTACAACTAAAACGGCCAATAAAATATCCCTTTTCTCACGTTTACTGAATCTAAAAAATTCTTTAACCCTAAAATATAATTCGCCCATCAACATAATTTCATCAGAATTACTTTAAATAAATTTTGTTTTTAAGGAAAGTAAAAACATAACTCCACTGATATTTCATATCTAGTTTTGCCTTCAAAAAATAAAAAATAACCAAATCCTCAAAGCATCTTTACCAAAAAATCAACTGATGATTGCTGTTCAAGAATATCTGAAATCCCTTTCCGGTGACCTGCACCAACTACTACAACCATTCTCTGAATATCATCCTGCTTCATTAGCTTTATTATCCTTTTAGCCATATATATATTTCTCTGATGAACAAGCACATCGTGCACATTAGGGTATCTGTTTTTCATATGATTAATCATTTTTGAAACTAATTCTTCAGAAGGCACTTTTGATAAATCAAATTCCTGTACACCAAAACGCCTGAGCTCTGCCCTTGGATTAAACAAGCCCCTTCCAAGGTCAACAAAAAACCTGCCAATTTCTCTTTTAGTGAGTTGTTTTGAAAAACGATTTAATGTTATATTTATATTCTGGTCTATAAAAGCAACCTTCGCAGAATTACTTTTGGCTGTTTTTACAGCCTCCAGCATATCAACCCCCGGATTTGTTCCTACATATTTAGCCAGCTTTTTTGCTCCCAGCGAACCAATCAGAGCAAATACAAAACCCTTGAACCCAATTTTCCTTATATTCGAAAATCCTGGAGAAGACCTTTTTGACTGGTCTGATAAAAGGCCTTTATACCTATAATAATCCAGTTCAACCCCTACAATATCAGGATTATCGTCTTGTATCGCCTTTTTTATATTATCCACACTTTGCATTGCTATGTGAGATGTTCCTACTAAAGTTAGACGCTTAGGCATATACTTTGTAATATAAATATATTTATAAAATCGATTGTACAAATAGACTAACATGCATAGAAACATTTAAATAGTTCTATGGATTTGTAAAGAATATTACCCTTAGAATAAATAAGTGGGAGGGATAAAAAAATGCTCAATATGAAAAAGATTACTGAAACATATGACATGAAGGTATTTACTGATTCAGGCGAATACTTTGGAGACATTGAAGAAATAATACTAACACACAACAAAATTTTTGGGTGGAGAGTCAGATCTACTAAAAGTTCATATCTTAACAGGATTCTTGGAAGCGCTAAAGGAGTTATAGTGCCACACCAACTCGTAAAAAGCATTGGCGACATTATGATAATTTCCAAATCAGCTGTTCCATCTTATAATCCTGACGAAGAATAAAATAATTCTATTTTTTTTCTTAATTAACTAAAGATTAATCTTTAAAGTAAAACTTTTAACATTATAAGGAATTATATAATCTATATACGGTAAAAATTCAGTAAACTAAAGAATTAAACTAACAATAAATTATTAGAGCTATTCTTCATCCTTTTGATTTAAATGCATAATGGCTGAAGCCAAATCGTTATTATTTGCCTCAATGGCCTCAATTGCCTTTTCCCTATCAACACCAGTTTGGTCAATCACGGTTTGTATATCATCATCATTGATTTCAACCTGGCTGGAAAGCTCTCTTTCGTGTGCATCACCAACTACCTGATAAGTTTCTTGACCCATCATATTGATTTTAGAAACCTGAGCTGGCGAGATGACAATCTCCTTATCAGAACACTTAATAATAACCTCAGAAGCGTCTATTTCCTCTTGTTTCATGCCCATCCGCTTCATGGCCTGTTTCATCTGTTTTTGATTCATGCCTGGTATCATTTTCTATCCCATAGAGTGAAGTATAAACTCCAATATAATTACAACGATTATCATAACCACCAAGTGACCTGGTTTAAACTCAATCTTTGACTTGTAATCGTCAAAAAATCTAGTGATGCCTGCAGTACTTGAAGGCATTGAAACCTTATTATCCTTTGCCATAACTTCACTGAAACAAACCTTGGTTTAAATATTTAACGGTCTCAAAAAAGATGAATTTACTTCTTTCTTTTTTATATCCTTAAAACCATTTTGCAGTATTACTGAATATCCAATGGTCATTATCTGGTCTTTTCCTATTTGGTAGCATTTGCCAAGAAAGTGTTTTCTAACATATATGCTACATAAAGAATTATCCTTTTCCTCTATTTTCAATACTCTTCCAACTAAAAAACCGTACCTGTCATAAACTTTAAAGCCCTTTAATTTGGGTTTAGGAGTAGTGTTCAAAAAAACCGAATCTACACCGAAATTACTTATATAATCAAGACCGATGAAAAGATCAGCTTTCATAAAACCCTGGTCAATTACAATTCCCAGAATCTTTTTAGATTGCTTATTTATTCTTAACTGCTGAGCAACTCCCAAAACCTGGCCATCCTTATCTATAACATCTTTTCCTAATATATCATCAGAGGTTATAAAACTAGTTTTGCTTTCCATCATCAATTCTTTTGTTCATAATAATATTCTTGTCAACAACTTCTAAATCTGAAGCTTTCAAGCTGAAAGGTTTTGTAAAAATATTTTTTTTTACCAAAATTTCAGTTATTTCATTCTCAAAAGAAGGCCTTTTTATTTCCGTTACCTTTCCCAATCTTTTACCATCGGTGTCAAAAACAATCTTGCCCTTAAGATTAGTTACAGGGTCTATTTTAAGCATAAGAGATTCGCCGCTGAAAGCATCAACATAATCCATGGACACAAAATATTTCTTAAAGATTGAAGAAATATAAAAACCCAACACCCTTTTTCTTGTAAATCCTGCATCTTTTACTCTGCCTATTACAAGACCATTATGTGTTAATACTTTTTTCCCAAGGACATCTTTTAATTTATGATGATCAATTAAACCATCTTTACTGAAAACAACCATATTCCTTGCCATATTTATATTCCTCTTATAAGCTTATATTTAAATCTTAATCCAAAAATAAAAAATGCAGACCCATCAATGCAAAAAATTTAACTAACTGTCCGCCAAGTACTAAGACAAGCAGCCTTATTTTATTATACCTAAAGACCCCTAATATAAAAGTTACCTGTTGAGAAGGTAAAAAAGGGATACCATTAGCAATAAAGATTGCTAAACTTCCAAATTTGTTTATATATGACTTTATACTATAAAACTTCTTTGCAGAAATCAGCTTTTTTGAAATTCTTGAAAATTTCATTCCAATAAAGTAATCCATCGAATAAGAAAAAATAATTCCTGAAAAAAAGAACAAAAAAACAAGATATTCATTGGAAACACTAAGGGCCTTTATAAAATAAGCCTCCATAGGAAAAAACAAGAAAAAAAGCCCACCAAATAAGCCAACATATAATGAACCTAAAAGCCCAAACTCTGAAAGTGAAATCCTTACATGATTGATAAGATACATAATAAAAGTATTATTAAACACTCCAGACCCCTTGAATAAAACAAAAAAGATTGTACCAAGAAAAACAACAATTCCTAAAATTACAAGAGTTAAAATCCTGTTTATTATTTTTTTCCGGGAGTCCAATTCATAAATAAGTGATTTCTCCATAAACATTCTCTTGGAAAAGGAAATTTATATAGTTTTGCAATAAATAATTTGCATTAAAAACAAATAATAATCTAAGAAAAAGAGTAATTTAAAATCAGTCGAGATCTATAAAATCATTTGAGTTTTCCTTTGAGCCAAGATTTTCAGAAAGCTCTTCATTATTCTTATTTATATCAGAGACAATCTCGTTAAATTGTGAATAATTTCGAGAATGTCTCAAATAAGTATCTTCAGCTTTCTGTAAAAGAGCTAATTTAGTTGAATGAGAAACATCCATATCCTGTATTTTTTGAAGAGTTAATCTAATACTGTTTTTAAAATTCTCGCTACACTCGTAATTTTCTTCCATCCTATTAATGAATTCTTCAATGTCCATTTTGAACAACTAATACATAAAAATAAATTTTTAGACGCTCAAGAGCCTGTCTTTGAATTCAAAACATTAATTATTTTATCAAGAGAACTGGGTTCTAAAAGCATAATCAGCTTGCCCGTTATACCTGTCTCGTCAGAGATTATTTCAGTTTTTATCATCAAAGCCTTATGTGTATTAGCCTCTTTAAGATGCTCCCTGAACTCATATAATGAACCAAGTATATCTGAAGCAGGAATAGGCATTGAAGTAGAGATTTTAGTTTCGATTAGATTACTAAGCGCAGAAAGGTAAGCATTCAAACAAATACTCGTGAATTCTTTGAGAATTTCTTCCTTTTGCTCCAGACTAAGGTCACCCTCTGCTCCAAGACCCATATTCGATGCAATCTGGCTAATAAGACCCTTTATATGTTCATGATGAAATAAGAGTACAGAAACACCTTCTACTCCGCTTGTTGTTTTCAAAAAATACCCTTCTACATAATTTTTCGCTAAATCTCCAAATACTTTAGAAAAATCTTCAGTAAAAATAAAATCCATTATGAAATTTTCAGTAGAAATCAATTCAATATTAGTTTTTATGTCAATGCTCTCTTCAATCATCTTGGCAAAAGCATTTGCACCATTATTTGAGAGAATGTTTCCTACTTCATTGACCATATCTGCATCAATTTCTTTGGCAATATCTTTGTTTTCCATTATCATCAAGCTCAACAATACTTTTGAAATAAATCCTTTAGTTCTTCTCTAGCCCTCTCTTCACCCATCAAGGTGGATAGGAAATCAACACATTTATCTAGAAAACCTTTCGGATCTGTGTTAGGGTCAATTTCTTTACTAAAATCGTCTATTTTGGCTGCGCTATAAACCCCAAACTTGGATTTTACCTTGTTTTTTACTTCATCAAATAAAACCATCAAACATCCACCTTCATTTTTTACTCACGTGTTCATTTATAAAGTTTTTGAAAAAATAAGGGTAACTGTAAGCCGCCTTCTGTTCTGGTCCCTTCTTAAAAAAGGAAGACCATGTTGGCATTCTACTAAGCGTCTTAGACTTGCACAGGCGAAGGGCTCACCGTTTCATCCATTCTTACAGAGACGTCAACAGGTTAACTTATTGTTGTCACCAACAACGTCGCATGTATCATCCCATAATCTGCAAGAGGTCCCGTTTCTGTGTGGTTGCCATCCTATTAGGGATCTGCGTAAAGCAGTTGCCACCTAAATACATAGGCATACTGTGGGCGGACTTTCCTCACATAAAGCGAAAGCCAACCAGTTACCCTTAAGAAAAGGCAAAACAATATATTTATAAATTTTAAGGAAAAAACCATTCGAGCCAAATATTTACCAACATTTGCACATCTTACCTTTGACTAATATTTATCATCCCAAAAAAAGCCTATGCAAAAATATAATTGGTTTTCAAATGCAAAGAAATTCTCAGATAAATACACATAAAAATCAGCATTAGATAATCTTTACATCACAAGAACACATTTTTTCAAAATCCTGAGCATCTTTGGAATCCCCAATAATCCCCCCATAATGCATAGGTATTGCAACTTTTGGCTTAATTGACTTCGTTGCTAAAGCGGCCTCTGAAGGGTTCATGGTATAACTTCCTGAAACAGGTAGAAGTGCATAATCTACCTTGCCCAAAGTCTTCATCTCATCAATAAAATCAGTATCACCTGCGTGATATATCTTTTCGCCGCCAACCTCAATTATATAACCCAACCATCCATTTGTCTTAGGATGATATTGTTTATTAATATTGTAAGAAGGGATTGCTGTAAATTCCAAGTCTTTAAAATTTTTTTTTTGCCATGGTCGTAATTTTATGAGCTCTTGCTCAAACTTTCTCGAACTTTCAAAATTAGGCGTAATAATCACAGTATCTTTTTTTGCAAGCTTCTTGATATCATTAATACTATAATGATCAAAATGAGGATGAGTTATAAAAATAAAATCTGCTTTCTCGTCAGTTTTAACATTATATGGGTCAATAAAAATTTTAATCCTACTATCAATCAAAAATGATGAATGGTTAAGTCGAATTATATTTGCCATATTCACACCTGCCTTGAAACTTTACTTAATAATTCGCCTTTGGAAATTATCATTTCTTCATCTACATATATATTTGGAGAATACATTACCCCATCCAAATGAATTGGCACATCAACAAATCCTCCAAAGCCAGTGCTTTTTCCCAAAGCTATATGACATGTACCTAAGACTTTTTCATCCTCCAGAGTGACTCCGGTAATCTTTGCATTAGGGTTTGTACCGATTCCTAGCTCTGCAATATTATAAGCGTGTTTATCCTTAATCGATTCAAGGATTTCCCTTAATTGTTTCGTCTTTTCAGACTTACTTATCAACTCAGCAAATCCATCTTTTACATTTAGCTTGATAGGCTCATCAAGTTTCCCGACCCCTGCAAAAGATGCATCAACGACAAGCTGCCCACTAGTTTTTCCTTCAAGGGGAGCCAAAAAAGCCTCACCTGCAGGAAGATTACCAAAACTACCTGTTTTGTTATAAATCCCAGCAGATCTCCCATAAGCCAACCTATCACTAATATCCATCTTTAAATCAGTGCCTGCAGGTGTAGTAATCCTAACAGTACTGCCTTTATCAAGAATGTCAGCCAAAAGATTGGTATAACCAGATATTTTGTCATAATCCGCATCAACAGCCCTATTAAATATTTCAGTAGTTATCCCTGGCATTGAAACAATCCTAGCGCCATTCTCACTGGCATTTTTCCTTGCTTGTGTATGTGTTAGTGATTTTGTAGTAATAAGGGCAATGGCATCAGCATTCATCATAATATCACTACACCAAAAGGGAGGCTCAGAACCATTTACCTCGCTTTCAGGAATTTCTAATAAATCTGATTCACAAATATATTTTCCAGCCCTATAAACCTTAGAAGCAATATCATAACGCTTCTTATCTGTTACAACCAAAAAAGAATCAGCTTTTTTGAGTCCAAGACATTTTTCTACAATTATTTTTTCAGGTTTCATACCAGAAAATCACCCTCTTTCATAATCTTTTCACCATCCACTAGGACAGTTGGCTTTTTTATAACAGCATCAACATGCACTTCTGAATTCCATGTCACACCAGTCTTATAAGGATATCCATGTCCAAAAGCGATATGTACTCCCGGAAACTTCTCATCCTGCAAAAGTCTTCCAATAAGCTCCTTGAGAAATATGTTTGTTCCGATTGCAAACTCTCCTACTCTGTTTGCATTAGAGTCTGTATTAATCCTTTCGATAAAATCCTTTTGCAGTTGCTTGTTTTTACAAACTGTTTCTACAACTTTACCATTTTTTATTTTAACAATAAGGGGAAATCTTTGTAATAAACCATACTTTTGGGCAAAATAATCTCCAAGTACACCATCAATAACCAGCTTACCATTAACATTTACAGGAGATGTGAACACTTCACCATTAGGTAGATTACTCCACTCTCCCTTTCTAATCTGACCATCAGCAATAACCCACTTTATCAAACCAGAAAATTCTGCAATAAGGTCGGTGCCTTTTTTTGATTTCACTTCAATATGTTGCGCGTTCTTAACTAAACCATATATTTTGTTGGAAAAAGCCTGAATTTTCTGGTAGTCCGCGTTCATCCCACCAACCATAATTTTTTGATTTATATTAACCATATTAGCTATCCTAAGTGAAGAATCATTTACAAGGTTCAGGAGGGGCCTTCTGAACTTTTCTAGTTCTCCTTTTTTACCCTGCATAGCAATTACTCCCACATCTGACTCTTTCAGAGCATCCTTAAGAACAGAAGGTAACCTTTTAAGGGGTCTTTCGCCAAAATCTTCAGCAATAAAAAATCTTATTTTAGGAGTGATTTTCTTAGCTTCCTGCATCATGCTAACCGCTATTTCAAGGGTTTCCGAATCAGTTA
>JBNJGV010000003.1:41586-52341 GCA_051819785.1 Nanobdellota archaeon
TTATTTACTTTGTTAAAATCACCCAATCTTGTCTCAGAAAGATCATGAAAAAGACAAATCTTTACAACCGTGTTTGCATCAGCACCTTCCTGCTTAGCAAGAAAATAACCAATAATGGTTGTCCTGAAAGAGTGTTCAGCAACACTTTCGGGGTTTTTATTTCCTATAAAATGCCATCCGCTTCTAGGAACAGATTTCAAGAAACCAGCTTCATGAAAAAAACCTAAAAGATCCTTACACACCATCTTCAACCCTTTTTGTTTTCAAGTCATAAATTATATCTTCTACCTTTTTAAGATTCCACTTAATAGAATCTGACTTTTTCCTGAGTTCGCCGTTTCTTAAGTTTAGTTGCAAAAAGAAACCAAATATTTTTTCAATGGTTTCTTTTATTAAATAAACTTCTGAATAATTATTTATTATTACTGAAACAACGGCTCTTCGCGAAAGTTCACCTGTAAGATCGCATAGACCCAACAAATAATCATCAGCCTCTACATTCAATGACTTACACGAGGGAATTTTTCTTTTCGAAACAAAACCCATGTAACATTTTGCTTCAATATATTCCTGCATTGCTGAACTGACCATGCCTATAGAATTAAGCCTTGGACTGCTTTTGAATAAAGCTTTAATGTCTTTTATTATCTTTTCAGCTTCAAGAAGATTTTTCTCAGCCCCCTTATTATCTTCGTTATGAATCTTAAAAATCGCGTGTTTTGAAAACCTTAAGATATCCCTTGCTTTCTTTATTATTTCTTCCCTTCGCTGCTCGAACAATTCAAATTCGTCTTTAATTCTCAGAAAATCTTTATCATCAATCATTTGAAACAGAAATACTTATATTTTATTTAAAATTAATCTTTTGTTATGAGATTATTCATAACAAGACATGGCAAGGTTTCCTCAAACGAAAAAAAACTTTACAATGGAGTAACGTGCGAACCCCTAACACAAGAAGGCATAAGGCAAGCAAAGAAACTTTCCAAAAGATTAGAAAAAGAGCATATTGAAAAAATAGTCAGCTCAAGCACAAAAAGGGCGGTTCAGACTGCTGAAATAATAAACCAAAGCCTAAATAAAAACATAATAATTGAAAACAACCTAAAGGAAATAAATTTCGGAATATTTGAAAACAAATCATTTGAATATATCAAAAAAAATTATAGGAAAATATATGAAAAAAGGAAAAAAAATAAGTTCAAATTCAGAATACCTCAAGGAGAAAGTTATGAAGATATTTTTAAAAGAGTAAAGCCAATTGTGTTAAATCTTATAAACAATAAAAAAACAGGCATAGTTGTCACGCATGCAACAGTGATAAAAGTTCTTTTAACATGGCTTACAGGCAAAAGCTTAGACGAAATTGAAAAGAGCACATATCACAATACTTGCCTTTTCGAGTTTGAAGTAAAAATTCATAATAAAGAGATTAAGTGTGAACCGAAAATCTATAATTCTATTGTACATCTTTCAGAATAAAAGAAAGATTACTTTTACTTGATTATTGACATTAAGAATGCAACTAAAACGATGTAATAAAACCAAAATAAATAATTACCAAATCACACAAATAATACAGTTTAAAAAGATTTATAAAAAGATATAGTTTTCTGGAAAAGATGGAAAAACAATGGTTAGCACCTGATTTGGAAATTATTAAAGAAGAAATACTTAGCAAGAAAATCAAAAACAATGAGATCAAACCGGAAATCATTATAATTCATGAATTGATATTATACTATCTGGAAAGGCTTGCAAAAGAAAACCAAACCACTGGCCTGATAGGAATAGAAGAACTGGAAAGATTGCAGGAAATGCAATCTGATTATGGTTTTTCACTCCAATATAAAGGGAGAAAACCTACTTCCAGAGAAATTAATGAAACAAAAGAAGAAGAAATTGACAGACATGTAAGGGATATGGCATATGATGAGGGCGCTACAATAATTACTGGTTCTCTTAATACAACCAAAATTGCAAAGGCTAAATCAGTCCCTTTTTTACTTGAAGACTCAAACTCAGGAAAAGAAAAATTAGAACTTGAAAAATATTTCGAAGAAGAAACAATGTCTGTGCATATAAAAGAAGAAGTCCCAGTTTATGCTAAAAAAGGCGGACCAGGTGGTTGGGAGTTCTCACAAGTTTCTAAAAATAATATTGAACGCCCAAAAGTACAAGCTATCGCTAAAGAGATACTTGAACAAGCCAATATAAGAAAAGATGGTTTCATAGAAACTGAAAGACAGGGTTCAACAATCGTTCAGATAGGGAAATTAAGAATTGTTATAACGAAACCCCCTTTCTCAGATGGCTGGGAGATAACCGCAGTAAGACCCGTATGTAGATTAGATCTTAAGGACTACGAAATAAGTGATAATTTAAAAAAAAGGCTAGAGGAAAAAGCAGAAGGCATACTGATTTCTGGATCGCCGGGGATGGGAAAAACCACTTTCGCCTCAGCATTAGCAGAAGACCTTGCTAATAAGGGCAAGATAATAAAAACTGTAGAAGCGCCAAGAGATTTAGTGTTATCACAAGCCATAACACAATATTCAATTAGTTATGGAAGCAATGAAGAGCTCCATGATATACTTCTTTTATCAAGACCAGACTACACAATATTCGATGAAGTTAGAAACAATGAAGATTTCCACTTATTTTCTGATTTAAGACTCTCGGGAATTGGTTTTATTGGAGTTATGCACGCGACTAAAGCAATAGATTCAATACAAAGATTTGTTGGAAGAATTGAGTTAGGAGTTATTCCCCAAGTAGTCGACACAGTAATATTCATCAATAAAGGAAAAATTGAGAAAGCCTTAAGTTTGGAAATGATAGTTAAGGTTCCTGCAGGCATGACTGAATCAGACCTTGCAAGACCGGTTGTTGAAGTTAAAGATTTTGAAACACAAAAAACTGATTATGAGGTTTATACATATGGAGAGCAAACAATCGTCATCCCTGTTAAAGAGACAGAAGAACAAATCTCAGGAATAAGGAGACTTGCCAAAAATGAATTAGAAAGAAGCCTTAGAAAATATGGAGTTAAAAAAGTTGAAATCTTGTCTGAGAACAAGTGCAGGGCCCTCATTCCCGAAGAAAAAATCCCGGAACTTATAGGCAAACAAGGGAAAAATATTTCTGAAATTGAAAAAAGTATTGGAATAGGAATTGATGTCCAGAGCACTTATGATACGCAGCCAGAATCGTCTGAAGAATTATATTTTACATCAAAAATTACTGCAAAAAATATTGTATTTGAAGTTGAACCAGAGCATGCTAATAAGAATGTAAAAATATATGTGAATGAAGATTATTTATTAGCGGGCCAAGTGTCCAAAAAAGGAATGGTTAAAATAAAAAGAAATAACAAAATTGGCAAGATAATTCTTGACTCGCTAAACTCTGATGAAATAGTTAAAATTTATATAGATGAATGAACCCACTTTATCTGGCTTTAAAGTAAAAATCAAGATATTAGCACTAAATCCTAACCATAATAAGCAGATTTAAATATTAGCACAATCAAACAAAATCTTGGGTGAGGCAGATGTTAGACATAAAATTTATCAGAGAAAACCCAGACAAAGTAAAGGAAAACATAAAAAAGAAGAATCAGGATAAAAAGATTGAACTCGTCGACAAGTTATTAGACTTGGACGAAAAGAGAAGAGAACTTATTCAAGAGTCTCAAGATCTCCGTCATAAGAGAAACGAGTTAAGCCAGTCAATAAACAAGGCAAAAAAGAACAATCAGGATGCAACAGATATAATAAAAGAAGCTAAAGAGATTCCTGAAAAAATAAAAGATATTGAAAAAAAGCAAGAAGTTCTTGAAAAGGACATAAAAGAGATACTATTTACAATTCCTAATATGATTCATGAGTCGGTTCCTATTGGAAAGGACGATAGCGAAAATATCGAGGTTGAAAAGATAGGCAAACCAAAAGAGTTTGATTTTGAAGTCAAAAATCATGCAGAAATTGCTGAAAACTTAGGAGTCGCTGATTTTGAAAATTCTGCTAAAATAACAGGAAAGGGTTTTTATTGCCTGAAAAATGAGCTTGCTCTTCTTAACATGGCCTTAATCAATTTTTCGAGAAATTATATGATAAGCCAAGGGTATGATTATGTAGAGCCTCCTCTGATGATTAGGAAAGATGTCCTGCAGGGAGTCTATTCTAACGAAGAAATTGAAGAAATCGCTTATAAAGTTGAACAAGAAGATTTGAACCTGATAGCTACATCTGAGCACCCCCTTATTGCTATGTTCACCAACAAAACCCTGACCTCAAAAGAACTTCCAATAAAGATTACAGGATACAGTGCTTGTTTTAGAAAAGAAATAGGAAGCCACGGGATAGATGAAAAAGGTTTATTCAGAACACACCAGTTCCATAAGCAGGAAATGATAGTAATATGTGAACCAGAAGACTCATATAAATTTTACGAAGAGATGATGGAACATTCAAAAGAAATCTTCAAGAAACTCGGTATCCCTATTAGAGAATTAGAATGCTGCTCTGGTGATTTAGCAGATTTAAAGGCAAAATCTGCTGATCTTGAAGCCTGGTCACCTAGACAAAATAAATATTTTGAAATAACTTCGTGCACAAACATGGAAGCCGCCCAGGCAAGAAGATTAAACATAAAAATTGAAAACAAGGGCAAAACTTATTTTGCCCATACACTAAACAATACTGCAATAGCTACCTCCAGAACAATGGTAGCAATACTGGAAAATTACCAGAATAAGGATGGTTCTGTTGATATACCTGAAGTATTACATCCATATATGGGAGGTATTAAAAAAATAGGAGGAGAAAATAAAAAATAATGGCAAGCATAAACGGCTATTGGTTCATAATAATCGGACTAATAGTTACAACTGTTTCATTATTTAACGACGACCTTGAAATTTTTATTTATATAGGTATAATCTTTCTGTTATATGGTGTAGGGAAGTGTGGTTTAAGATTTTTAAAAAAGGAAAAAAAAACAAAAGCACAAAAAGAGCAAAAACCTTCTCAAGAACAAGCTACCCAACACCACCCTCAACAAAACAACCACCAACATAAACAAATCTATTTTTGCAAAAATTGCGGGAAAAGATTAACAATCCATGATAATTTCTGTCCGCATTGTGGTATAAGACTTAAGTAAAATCATATAATTTTTATAATACTTGCGTACTCAAGAACCATATGCTAGAATATGGAATAATTGGCAACTGTAAAGCATGCGCCCTTGTTGACAAAAAAGGGAAAATATGCTGGATGTGCTACCCAAGCTTCGATAGTCCGAGCATGTTTGCTAAAATTCTTGATAAGTATAAGGGAGGTAGTTTTGAGATTATTCCGGACAGGAAAAGCCAATACTCCCAAAAATATATTGAGAATACAAATATACTCGAAACAACCATAGAAAACGAGCAATATTCTTTCAAGGTAATTGATTTTTTCCCAAGGTACAAAAAGATTGCCCCAAAAAAAAGAACACGAATGTTCAAGATAAACAAATTAATAAGAATAATAGAACCAATCAGGGGCAAACCAAGAATAAAAATAAAATTTAATCCTAAACTCAATTATGCAACAAAAGACACTCAGCTTATCGACAAAGAAGAATTTATAGAATTCAAAGATGATAAAAAAACGCATTGCCTTTTAACCAACCTGCCCCACGAAGAAATTATAAATCCAGAAATCAAAGAAATCAAAAAAAGGAAATATTTAGTTATTGGCAATGAGCCTGAAAAATATTCTGTTAAAAGATGTTTGAATCTACTTAATGCAACAAAAAAATATTGGCAGGGTTGGGTTAACACACTAATCCTCCCAAATGAAAAAAAGAATGCTATAGTAAGATCAGCCCTTTTGCTGAAACTTTTAACATACAGCGAAACGGGAGCAATAATTGCAGCTGCAACAACATCAATTCCTGAAGAAGTAGGAAGTGAAAGGACATGGGATTATAGGTATTGTTGGATAAGAGATGCTTCTTTCTGTGTTGAGACATTTAAAAAGATAGGCAGAGATTACGAAGCCAAGACATTGATGGAATTTATAATACAGCTTGCTCTTAAAAATGATTTTATCCAACCCCTCTATGGAATAAGAGGAGAATCCAGGATCAAAGAGTACTTTCTCGAACACTTAGAAGGATTCAAGGGCTCCAAACCAGTAAGGGTAGGAAATGCAGCATACAATCAGGTTCAAAATGATATTTATGGTGAAATCATCAATATTATGTATCTTTATTTTGTTTACTATAAATATGAAAGAAAGATGACTAAAAAGTACTGGAGATTCCTAAGATACGTTGTCAACCAGATTAAGTTCAATTGGGAAAGAAAAGACTCAGGAATCTGGGAATTCAGAGGGATTTTCGAGCATTATGTTTTTTCAAAGCTTATGTGCTATATAGGAATTGACAGAGCAATAAAAATCGCCCAACATTATCAAAAAGAAGAGCCAATTAATGAATGGCTTGAAATCAAAGAAGAAATAAGAAACGAAATCCTCAGGTATGGATATAATAAAGAAATCAATGCTTTCACAATACATTACAATAGCAAAAAGCTGGATGCATCGCTTCTTCTCATGACACATTTTGAATTTTTAGAAAGAACTGACCCGAGACTTATAAACACCGTAAAAGCCATTTATAAAGATTTATTGCACAATAACTTTGCAGTAAAAAGATATAGCATGCGTGATGACTTTGGCGAATCAAAAAGTGCATTCACAATATGCTCATTTTGGCTTGTAGATGCACTTCACTACATCGGGGAAAAAGAAAAAGCAAAAGACATATACAACAGGCTGCTGAAAAAAGGAAATCACTTAGGGCTTTATTCTGAAGATATTGATATAAAGTCAAAAAAACTTATAGGTAATTTCCCCCAGGCATACACCCACATAGCACTTATAAACAGCTCACTGCAATTAAGCGAATGGTCTGCCAAGCAAATCAAAACAGATTGGACGCAAATAAAAAGAAGAAACCTATTTTAGGGTAAAAATATAAATAACAACTTCTTCTTTAACGGATATGCATTATTTATTATATACCACAGAAAAGTGTAATCTAAGATGCTCATACTGTGATACAGAAGAAGAAAAAAAAAATTTTGTAAAGAACAGAAAATATTCAGAAGATGATTTATTCAGATTTCTTGAAAAATCAAATAAACCAGGATTAACATTTTATGGAGGAGAGCCGACACTTGAAACGAATTTTATAAAAAGAGTTTTAGAAAAAGTAAAACTTTCATATGCTTCAATCGTTACAAATGGATTCAAGGTCCATGATATTTCTAAAAAAAATCTTGACAACTTCGACATGGTGTCCATCTCTCTTGATGGCACAAAAGAAACAACTGACTTTTATCGTGGAGAAGGTGCCTACCAAACAGCAATTAATGCGGCAAACTATTTGAAGAATTCAGGATACGAAGGACTTGTGGCTGCAAGAATGACCTGCTGCCAGGGAAATGACATAGAAAAAGAAATAAAGCATCTCGTGAAATTAGGAAAATTTGATATTTTACACTGGCAACTTAATGTGTTTCACAAAGAGACAATAGAAAATTATCAGCAATTTGGAAAATGGCTCATTAATAATTATAATGAACAAATAAAAAGGCTTATTCATTTTTGGATTGAAGAGATGAAAAAAGGAAATTTGATTAAGATTGTACCGTTCATAGGAATTATGTATACTTTATTAGAAAAAAAACCGGTTAAAAATGTCAGGTGTGGTGCAGGTCATAAATTCTGGACTATCTCAACAGAAGGTAAAATTTTCTCGTGTCCCCTGTTTAGGGATGAAGGCAAAGAAATCTCAAACATATGGAATGAACCAAAAAATATCAAACCCGCGTTTATATTAAAATCACCATGCACAAACTGCAATTATTTTCAAGTATGTGGTGGAAGATGCCTTTATTTAAATAATAAAGCAAACAATGAAAAAATTTTTAGAATATTATGCTACGCAAATAAAAGCTTAATCAAAGAATTAAACAAAATAAAACCTGAAGTCAAAAAATTAATCCAAGAGAATAAAATAAATATAGATGATTTCAAACAATTTTATGAACACGAAGTGATTCCTTAAATAAAATGGGAAAAAAAGATTACACAAAAATTGAAACAAAGAAAATAATAATTGATCATAAAGAATTTTGTGAAATACAAGAGGAGATACAAGAATATAAAACCAGACAAAAAAGCAAATGCTTTTCATTTGGAAAAATAGTAATCTCAGCTGAAAAAATTGATAACAACAATAAGAATATTATAATCGATTTATTAAAAAAAAACATGAAACAGAATTTTCAGGTCGCGTGGCTCTTAGAAATAAAATCCATCACTAACATAGAAAAAATAAAAAAAATATTCCGGGAAAAAAACATCATTGTTGTTGTAAATGAATACAATTATGTTTCTATCCTTGAATCACTTAAATATAAAATAAAATTAACAGGAGACATAACAATAAAGTTGAATAATAAAATATATAATACCTGTCCTCTAAAAAAAATAATGGATTATGGTCAAAAACTTGGATTTAAAAGGTTTGATATTAACTTACCATTAAAACAAAGTAATGAGATTTCAAGCAAAATTATGGAAAGTATCATAGAACTTCTAAAAGACTATGGAGGGAAAGGATTCATAATAGGAGGTAATTGGAAGGATCATATAATCAACAATTTAGTATGGAAAAAAGATAAAAAAGAACATGTTTTAAAAGAAGATTTTGAATCTGAAAATTTAAAATATTTGTTTGAAAATTTGAAAAAATATTTGGATTTTAAATCAAATTATAACGTTTTCGAAACAAGATATAATAAGCCATCTAAAAAAGTAAATAAGATTTGCTGGAATATTACCAACTATTGTAATTTTAGATGCGATTACTGTTATATTGATAATTCCTTAAAAAAAAGTATGAAAACAAGAAGCTTAAATAGTTATAAAGAAGTCACTAAAGAATTAAGTAAACTTAAAGGAAATTGGACAATAAATTTAGTAGGTGGAGAAGTATTTCAAATTGGAAACTTTTTAGATTTAACAAAAGCATTAATCAATGAAAACTTTATGATTGCAACTTCAACCAATATGAGTGCAAGCCTAACAAATTACATAAGATTTCTAGACATAGTTGGAAATAACCTATATGCCATCCAGTTTTCATTTCATCCAGAAAATTACGAACTAAATAATTTTCTAAAAAAATTAATAAAGATTGGAAACTATCTTAAGAAAGGCAAAAAAAAAATAAGGGTTGCTTTGGTGGCAACTAAAAAGAATATAATCTCAAACTATAAGATTGCAAACTTGATAGAATCATTTGGATTTGAATGCATTTTCCAACCCCATAGAGATAATGAATCATATAGTAACTACAACATTCTAGAAAAACTATTTTTTTTAGATTTTGAAAGAGACTTTGGCATAGGAAAATTTTCTAGAAAAGGGACAATATGTAGTGCAGGACATAACTATTTTTTTATTGCGAATAATGGGAATGTTTTTAGATGCAGTGCAAATAGTACTGAAAGATTCAAAGGATTCATGGGAAATATATTGGATAAAACATTTACACTGTACAAAACACCCAGGAAATGCCCATTTAATGAATGTATAGATATCACACCCCATTGGAAATAAAAAAATTGTTTAAATCAAAAATATTAATTGATTAGGAAGATTATCATCACCATAATCAAAAAAATGGTAATTTTTCTATTGTTTGCTCCTTTAAATTATACTTATCTGAAAGATTAAGGATTTGACCTCAAATCAAATAAAGTTTTAAATTATCATGTCCTGAAGAATTTAGAATTGGGTTTCAGTGAACGTGGTTTAAAAAACCAAAAACCCGCTAAAAATTAAACTAGTTAATTAATAAAGTAAATTTTCAATTATTTAGCTTTACCCAAAAAATTATTAATCTCTCTTTTTGAATCAAAATTATTATATAATAAAAAAATTAAGTACCAATTATTAACACGTGCAGGAAATAGTTCATTAATTATCTTGTCATAGAACCTCCCATGGTTTTTTTTATCAATAATAGACGGATTCTCATTATTAGACTCAGAAAAATTAATTTCTGTCAGATTTGGAATGTTTTGATGCTGCTTTGTTTTAATATTATAGTTATGATTTAATTTGAGACCGAATTTATTAGGATATTTTGAAAATGGTGAATTGCGCATCATATAAAACCTATTATGAAAGATCCCATCTATAAACCTTGCATTTATTTCCATAAATTTTCCAGTAGCTAAAACATCAGCCCATGTTTCATAAGGAATTCCACTCATGACATCTGTTGTAATCCAGATACCACTCTCATGGGCTTTTTTAAAACAGTTTGAATAATGAGAAAAGGGCCTTTCTATTGGTCGTCGATTCAAATAGCTATGGAGCTTCATTGAAGCTGTTGTGAAACCACAGAAAAGTTCAATGCAACCCGCCTGGCTGAATTCTTTGATAATTTGTGGATTTAAACTGCTTAGATTCGCTGTATCCCCCCATTTAAGGTCAAGCTGTTTTAATCTTGAGATTATAAAATTTGAATAATTTATATCTTTTGCAATATCGGTATTCAAAAAATAAAAATTCTTGGTTTTGTAGTACTTAGTTATTTTTTCTATTTCCTCGGTAACCTCATATTTCTCTTTTCTACAAACATTTTTTTTAAACCCGCAATATGCACATTTGTTATTGCATCCAA
>JBNJGV010000004.1:0-28268 GCA_051819785.1 Nanobdellota archaeon
TTATTATTATTATTATTATTATTATTATTATTATTAATGGCAGTTTCTAGTTTGTCTAGATTTGAAGAATCTTTTAATTTTTTTATATTTCCTAAAATTTTATTTTTTACAATAGGCACTTTAATTTTAATTGCCTTTTTATAAAAGGGGGTAAATATAGAGTAGGGGGCACCATTATCTTTTAGAATTCTTTCAGGAGGATTAAGAAGTGAATCATCCTTTTGAATAAACTTAACATTAAATTTTTCGCATATTCTTTGTATTATGTTATCCCTTTTTCTACTAAATGGAGTATAATCTCTGTTTACAAAGACTGCATTAATTCGTTCTTTTTTCAATATGTTAAGTATGCAGTCTTCCGCTTTTCCATATTCAAAATAGAGTTTACCCTCAAGTTGCGTGTTGAGTTCTTGTAGATTTTGTAACATAAAACTTATCGCTTGTTCATTTTTATAAGGGTTGTTTGTGACTTGCCTCGGATCTATAAAAAAACAAGGATAAACTATTTCGCTGTTATTTAATGCAGCGTTGAGGGCATTATTGTCTTCTGCTCTTAAATCTCTTCTAAATATATGCAAGCTTTTACTATACATAATTTCTTATAAATTCGTTTTAATATTTAATTTTTTATTTTTATTGTCAATATTTTATTGAAAATCTCGCAGAGATTTGAAAGGGGTCTAATAACAAAAATTTTTTGGATTTTTGGAACATCCAGAGCTATGCTCTGGATTGTACCCCTACCCATACTCACTAATCGTTCGTAGCTTAAGATGAATCTTAAGTTTAGGTTGGGGATGGGCTTGCAATCAATAAACCCAAAATTTTTGTTATCTACTATAGAATAACATAATTTTTAAGGAAGTTATGTATAACCTTCCTGAAAATGGTATATGTGAAAAAAAAGCAAACCAAAGATGTTATTAATTCCCTGTTGGTAAATAATAGTTACTGGAGTAATGTATTAAAAAATAAGCTTTTGTATGGCGCGCAAGAGCCAAGAGATCTTTATAGCCTTTGCAAAGAAGAATACAAAAAACAATGTGATAATAATGATTTTCTTAAAACAGGTTTTTCAAAAGTTCTAAGAGGCAATATTGTATGCAGTGCAGGCCTTACCAGCAAGGTTATGTGCGAATACCAGGCTGATGAATTGGATTGTAATGGCATGTATAAATGCTTAAATCCAAGATTCGAGTTTGAGTTTGAAAATTCTATGAAAAAACTAAATCAATATGCTTTTGACCTTGCATTACTTAATGTTTCACCATCCTTGTATTTGTCTTTAAATTTATGCCAATAATTTTATAAACTATTACTTAATTTTGGGATATCATGGAAAATAAAGCTTTAAGTATTGCAAGAGAAGCTGGTAATTATCTACTTGACAATTTTAAAAAGGATGAGACACTTTTTAATGAAAGGGCAATGTCTAAAGAGATTGTTACAAAATATGATAAAGTCTCTGATAAGCTTATAATTGAGAGATTAAATTCTTACTTTCCAGATCACAATATCCTTACAGAAGAAAGCGGCTTTATCGAAAAAAATAGTAAATACACCTGGATTGTGGATAGTCTTGATGGTACTGGTAATTTTGCGGCAGGCAATCCTTTTTTTTCTGTTTCAATAGCTTTAACAAAAGATGATAAACCTGTCTTGGGTGTTGTTTACGCTCCTTTCCTGAATGAAGAGTATGTGGCAGTAAAGGGTGAAGGGGCAAGTTTAAATGGCAAACCAATAAAAGTTTCAGAGATTAATAAACTGGAAAAGGCTTATCTTGTTACTTGTGAAGGAGGAAGCAAAACTAATCAAAGGCTTGCAGGAATTTATAATAGTATTTATCCTTGTTTAAAGGATATGAGGAAACTTGGAAGCGCAGCAATTGAAGGAGGTTTTGTTTCAACCGGAAGAGCAGATGGATATGTCACTTTGGACATTGACCCATGGGATGTTGCTGCAGCTGTCCTTATATGTGAAGAAGCAGGGGGGAAAGTTACTGACTTTAAGGGGAATTTGTGGAAGCCAAAAAAAAGCAATATTCTGATGACTAATGGAAAGATACATGACAATCTTCTTGAATTGCTAAGATAATTATTAAATAAACTAAAATAATTAATAGGTTCTTAAGATGTGTGGGATTATAGGTGTTTTTGGAAAAGGAAATGCTTTTGAGATTGTTAATGAAGGCATAGAAAAAATAAAAAACAGGGGAAGAGATAATAAAGCATACTTTGACGGGGCAGGTGTTAAAAATTTTGATAAGCGTACTTTTTCTAAAAATATAATAGCTCATAACTTACATTCTATTGTTGGGAATGTAAGACAACCTCTTTTTGAGCAAGGGCATGCTTTGGTTTCAAATTGTGAGATATATAATTGGGCTGAATTATGCGAAAAATTTAATCTTTCTGCGAAGAATGATTCTGAATTGCTATTGAAATTAATTATAAAAATAGGACTTTTTGCTGCTTTAAAACAGCTAAGGGGGGTTTATTCTTTTGCTCTTTGGAAAAATAATATGGTTTATCTTGTTAGAGATTTGATTGGTGTTAAGCCACTTTGGTATTCTCAAGAATCCGGGTTTGGTTTTTGCAGCGAAAAAAAAGGGTTGCTTAAATATTTTTCAAGTGTAGCAGAACTTAATCCCAGAAATATTATTGAGTTTAATCTTGAAACTTATCAGATGAATCTTATAGAAAGGGAATTTGTTAAGACGCAACCTGTTGTCTCTAATGAAAAATATGCTCTTGATAAACTTGAGAAATTGCTCAGAGATGCAGTTAGCTGCCGTATTCCTGATAAAAAATTTGGTTTATTGTTTAGTGGTGGTATTGATTCAGTTATTATTGCAAAAATATTAAAAGATCTTGGTTATGAATTTAATTGTTATGTTGCCGGAACCTCTAAGGATTCATTGGATGTAGTGCAGGCAAAAAGTGCTGCCAATGATCTTGGATTGAATCTTAAAACAAGAATAATCGGCTTTAACCATATTAAGCCTTTTCTTAAGAGAACAATTGATTTAATAGAAGATACTAATGTCTGCAAAGTTGGTGTAGCTCTTCCTATAATGCTTTCAAGCGAATTAGCTAGTGAGGATGGTATCAAAGTTATTTTTTCAGGAAGCGGGGCAGATGAAATTTTTGCTGGTTATAATAGGTATAAAAAAAGTAATCAGATAAACCAGGATTGTTACTCAGATATTCTGAAGATTTATGAAAAAAACACTTACAGGGATGATTGTGTTACTATGAATAACTGCCTTGAGTTAAGGGTGCCCTTTCTTGATTTAAATGTGGTTTCTTTTGGATTAAGCTTATTGCCTGAATTAAAAATAAATGATATTGATAAGTATATGTTGCGTAGGCTTGCAGTAAGGCTAGGAATATCTACTGAGATTGCGGAAAGGAAAAAGAAAGCTGCCCAGTATGCAAGCGGATTCGATAAATTGATAAACCAGCTTTCAAAACAGAAAAACATGAAAAAATCAGAATATCTTGCGGGCTTTAGGGATATAAATCTTAAGCTGGGAGCTCTTTTAAGTGGTGGAAAAGATAGTCTTTTTGCAGCTTACATAATGAAAAAGCAAAATTATGAACTCACTTGCGCAATCACTATGGAAAGTGAAAACACTTCATCATATATGTTTCATACGCCAAACATTAACATGGCAAAAGTACAGGGAGAATGTATAGGAATCCCGGTAATTGTCGGTAAGACTCATGGTGAGAAGGAAAAAGAACTTGATGATCTTTATAAGGTGATTAAGACTGCAAAAGAGAAGTACAAAATTGATGGGATTATTACAGGTGCTATTTTTTCCAACTATCAGCGTGAAAGGATAGAGAAAGTATGTGATTCATTAGGCCTTAAGATATTTTCACCTCTTTGGCACATGGACCAAGAGCAAGAGATGAGGCAGCTGTTAAACGAGGGGTTCACTTTTATTTTTTCTAGTATTGCGTGTTTTGGGCTTGATGAAAGTTGGTTAGGCAGGAAAATAGTATTAGATGATGTTAAAAAATTAGTTGATCTTAACACTAAATATGGTATTAATGTTGCAGGAGAAGGGGGAGAATTTGAAAGCCTTGTTTTGGATTGTCCGTTGTTTAATAAAAGAATTGAGATAATTGATTCTGAAATAAGAAAAGAAAATGAGAATACTGCTCTTTTTGATGTACTGCAGGCAAAAACTTATAAAAAGTGATATTTATTTACAAAAAATATGAAAAAGCCAATATTGCAAGGATATAAGAATATTGAATTAATTTATTGTGATAATTGTATGAGTTTTTACTATAAGGGTAAATATATTCCTTTTTCTGATTTTAAAAAAGCCTTTTCTAAGATAATCAGGGAAAATATTTCTTTGTCTGTTGAGCCGAAGTCTTTTGATGTTGATGAGAGTGTGCTTGATAACCTCGAAAAAAAGAAAATGGTTTTAATTAATCTGGTTGCTGATACCGAAAATGGAGAAGTTCAAGAGCAAGGACAGATGGAAATTAAGTTTAAAAAATTAGAATGTCCATTTTGCACAAGGCTTAAAGGAGGTTATTATGAGGGTGTCCTGCAATTAAGGAACAGGGAAAATTCCAGATTTGAAGAGGTAAGCAAAGAAATAAAAACCAGAACAGATAGTAAAAAACTTGTAGCAATCAGCCATGAAAAGGATGTTAAAGGCGGGATTGATTTTTATTTTACAGATAAAAAATATTTACAAAGACTGGCCGAACAGCTTTATAGCGAGTTTGGAGGACAGCTTAAAGAAAGTCCTAGATTATTCAGTCTTGACAGGCAAACCAGCAAAAAGATTTACAGGATGAATGTATTGCTGCGTCTTTCAGAAACAGAGCCCGGCGACATAATCAAGTATAATGGGGAGCTGTTTAAGGTAAGCGGTCTACAGCATAACAAAGTCAGCGCAGTATCTTTATTAACTGGTAAAAAAAGACCAATTAATCTTGAGAATATAGAAAAAGTAAAGGATGCAGATTCATCACAATTTGCTATAGTTACCAAAACAAAACCTCATCTTGAAGTGCTTAATCCAAATAACTATACAAGCACCCTGCTCGAAAATGAACCGGTTTCTGATTTTACGGATAAGATAAAGATTATGGAAATTGAGGGTAAATTATACTCTGTTTGAAAGTTTTCTCTTTATATATGGTATGTGTTTTTTGCATTCTTTTTGGCCTGAGTCAATTATAGATTTTATGTTGTCCATACTAATTATGCCTGTCCCGTTCAAAGACGGCTTTATAATAAAATCATGATTTTTTTTGTTTATTTTTTCCAGTATTAATTGGTTTGTCATTACATACATTGTCTTTGATAATATGTCAAACACTTCAAACTGTCCGCCTAAGTTTATTTTTTGCATTATTTTATCCGGGTTATAAAATTTGTCTATTGTTTTTTTAACTGTATTTTTCGCAAAATCGGGAACTGATTTACGTGTGTTTATGATGTAATCTTTAAGCATATGTTTTTGGCTTTCTTTGAATTTATTTTTCATATAATTGATAAACTCACTTTCCTGGCTAAAGCCTAAAATGTTATCTTTTCGTTTTTGCATTTCCTGTGGAGTTGTGCTTAAATCCACTCCCAGAACTACGTCCGCTCCCATCTCTCTTATTTCTTGAGTTGGAAGTGGTGAGATTATTCCACCATCGACCAATGTCATTTTTCTATGGACAAGAGGGGTAAATATACCCGGGATTGCAAGGCTTGCATAGACTGCTTTTGCAGAGTCGCCTTTTTCAAATACATAACTCCTGCCGCTATCTATATTTGTTGAGATTATTCGGGTTGGTATTTTAAGTTTTGAGAAACTTTTGAATTTAAGGTTTTTTTTAAGGTATTTTATTATATGTTCCCCTTCTATAAGACCGCATTTTGGAACAGTGAATTTAAGATTTTCCTTCCATTCACCTTTTATTGCTATCTTTTCTATTTCATCAATTGAGTACCCGTTTGAATATAGTCCTGCTACTATCGCTCCCATACTCGAGCCAGCTATATAATCTGGGAAAATGTTGTTTTTTAACAACTCTTTTAAAACCCCTATGTTCGCAAATCCTCTCGCTCCCCCACTGCATAAGGCGAGACCAAGTGTTTTATTTTCTGCCTTTTTTGTAATTTTCAAGCACCCTTTTAAGTATATTCTTATTATTTATAGATTTTTCATATTCTTTTTTATCTATAAAACAACAATATTTTGTTTTTTTAATATTTAGCTCTTTTTCTGTGATTACCGTAAATTCTTTCTTGATTTTATTTGGAGCATTATTTGCAATAAGCTTTATGTTTCTGTTTTTTAATTCATTAATAAGATTTTGGCTGAAGCCAGAAAGCGAGTCAATGTATAAAATATCATTATCCTTTATAGTAAAAAATTTCGCTTTTTTATTAATTTCATCTTTGCTAAATCGGCTTAGCCTTTTTGCTAGGACGTAATCTTTATGGATCAGTTTATTTAATTCTTCATATCTATCATTTATTATTCTCATATTCTTTAAATTTTCTTTTAGTGTTTTTTGCAGGCTATTTATATATGAATTCTTTGATTGAAGTTTTTTTTTATCAGAATTAACTATGTTTTCTTTTTTAGTGGTTTTATTTTTCTTTTTTTCTTTTTTAAGCGTAGATTTTAATTCTTTATTTTCTTGTTTTAGTAACTCGTTCTCTTCTATTTTGTTGTTTAATCTTTCAAGAAGTTTGGTATTCCCTTGTATTTTTTTGTTTTCAATAGCTTTTTTTATTTTTTTAAATTCAGGATTTTTATTTTTTTCAATAATATTAACAGCCAAATCTATTGAAATCTCTTTTGTAAGCACAAAGTAAAATATTTTATTGGCAATAGCTTCTTTTTTATTAAGTGTGATATATCTTTTTATCTTATTAATGAGGGCTCTATTTCTTTTAAAAGCTAAGATTGCAGAAGCAAGAGCATCCCTTTCATGGTCATTATTTGTAGAATAATTTTTTGCGAGCTTTTTTTTA
The DNA here is from genome assembly GCA_051819785.1 of Nanobdellota archaeon. Lineage (GTDB taxonomy): Archaea > Nanobdellota > Nanobdellia > Woesearchaeales > DSVV01 > CAZBGG01. Next base: position 7,009 of record JBNJGV010000004.1, read on the forward strand.
TCTTCTACCAGCAAATCTTGGTTTGATAAAAAAGCCCTTGCAGATGTTTTAGCAGCAAACTGCTTTACAAAATCGGGCATAACTCCTTTATCAGATGATGCCAAAACTGGCAGCCCTTTTTTTGAGACTCTTTGGATTACTTGGGAAAGGTTCATACCTTTTGCTGAATATATCTCAATTGTTTCACCCTCAAGATTAAGGCATGCATATGCGCAAGTGGTTCCCGGGTCGATTCCAACTATAAGGGGTCTTTCTTTCAATTTAGTTATAAGAGTATGTTATATCTTTTTAATTTTTATTACTTCCTTTCCCTTTTAGCTGTTTGAGAAGTATTTTTGCATTTAAATTCTTGTTATATTTGCATTTTTTATAACTGGTTATTAGTTGGACTAAAATATTTATAAATGGGCTTCAATTTCTCACCAAAATGTCTCGCAGGTTTATAAAAAGAAAAAAGAATATTAAAAAAACTGCCCGGCAGAGAATAAAATCTCTTGTAAACTTGGCAGTTTCCGTATATCCAAAAGACCCTGATCTTTCTGTAAGATATGTTTCACTTGCTCGCAATATTAGTATGAAAACAAGAACTAAGACCCCTTCAGAAGTGAAAAAGAAATTTTGCAAGAATTGCCTTAATCCATTTATCCCTGGATTGACTTGCAGGGTTAGGTTGAAAGGAAATAATATTGTTTATTATTGTAAAGGTTGCAAGCATTTTAAAAGATTTAGATACAAGTGATTTATATGACAATAAAAGATATAGATGCTCAAGAAGCTAAAAGATTGCTGGATGAAATGGGTAGGACTCGCGAATTTGAGATTTTAGATGTACGAACACCTCCTGAAAACCAATCTGAGAAAATTTCTGATGGTAAATTAATAGACATTACTCAAGGTGACTTTCAACAACAGGCTGCTGAGCTTGATAAAAACAAAACATACCTTGTTTATTGCAGAACAGGCAGTCGGAGCAGATTTGCTGTGAATATCTTAGAAAATCTTGGTTTCAGCAAGATATACCACTTAGAGCATGGAATAATGGAATGGAAAATGCAGGGCTTATCAACAATTTAGTTATTGTTCTTTTCTGATAATATTCTGATAATTTATGGAAAAATTCGTAAAATTTAAAAAGTTGTAAACCATTATATATTTTAAGAATTATGTTGTGAGGGGTAAATATGATGGGCGGTTTTTTTGGTTCAATGGATTATCTGGAGCCTAAGTGTAAGCATTGCGGGTCAAAATTAGTTTATGATGAGACTACTCGCTGGGATGAAGAGCTCGGCTGCCAAGTCTGTCTAAGTTGTGGAAATCCTCTCGAATTTGAGGAAAAAGAGCAAGAGCTTGACTATGAAAGCTGTACTCTTTAAATTTATTAATTTGCTTTTCTAAACCTTTTTTGTATTTTAGTCTGGAAAGTTTTCAATCTGGCTAAATGCCGGTATTTAACCTGTATAAAACGCAAAATTTTTAAATATATAAATTGCATTTACTTTCGATATACAGGAGACAGATAAAATGCAGCCCCAGAATGTTTCGGTTTTAATAGTTGATGATTCTAAATTTATGAGGGAGATAATTGAAAAAGCACTAAGAAAAGGGGGATTTAGCACTTTTTTTTCTGTTGGTTCCGGAAACAAAGCCCTGGATATTATAAAAAATGAGAATATTGATATTGTTCTTTTAGATATAAATATGGTGGATGGTGACGGACTTGAAACTCTTGAATATATAAATAAAAATTATTACAAAAAGGGGATTTACACTCCTAAATGCATAGTTGTTTCAGCAGTTGATCAACTGTCAATTGCTGAGGATATAAGTAAATTGGGCGCGTTTGGTTATATACAAAAGCCTTTTACTGAGGATTCTCTAATAACTGATGTAAAAAAGGCAATGTCTGGTGATGTTAAATGAAAGATATTTCTAAGATAGAAAAGGATGCCTTAAATGAAATCACTAATATGTTTTCATATCACATTTCTATGGCTCTTGAAAAATTGACTAGCAGTCCTGTTGAGATGGCTGTAAACAATAAGCAGTTTGTTGCTCTTGATGGTTTCTCGCCCAGCTCTGAAAAAAGCCAATTGATGTATCTTGGTATTTATTCTAACATCCAGAAAGGCGGCCTTGATGGTAATGTTTTGATGGCTTTTCCTAAAAATTCAGCGCTTCTTTTGTATGATAAGCTTGTTAAAAAAGAGCAGGGAACTACCAGAATTGTTGATGATGATGTTAAGAATGTTCTGGGAGAGATAGGCAATATGGTAACTGGAAGTGTGTTAGGTATACTTAATAAAATATTCAATATAAATTGTATGCATTCAATACCAACAGTAGTTCCATCTTTTGGAGAGCAGTTGTACGATTTTGTATATCTAGATGTTGACAACGAGCATAACAAGGCCATGCTTATTGAGGTTGAGACCACATTTACTATGGATAATTCAGAGGTAAAGGGCCAGAGCATGCTTCTTTTAACTCATGAGTCTTTTGAGAAGCTCTTGAGTGAAATAAATAAGAAAATAAAAGATCATAAATGAAATTGGCAGAAGATATTGAAAACAACCAAATATTACTTTGTGTAGTAAATCATGAGAAATACCAGGATTTTGTTAGAGATTTTACTAAAAACTATCTTAATCAGGATGTTTCATCATATATCTCTCTTAGCAGGCCATATCAGTCATTGGTTATGAATTTTCAGAAAATGGATGTTGATACTGATTCGATATTTTTTATTGATACTTCAACTAAAATGACAGGCAAAACTGATGTGCAGGCTGATAATTGCCTTTTTATCGAGTCGCCTTCAGCTTTGACAAACCTTTCTATAGCAATCGGAAAGGTTGTAGAGGCATCCGAGCCCCATTATATTTTTTTTGATAGTCTTTCTGCTCTTTTGATATATAACCCTGAGCAGATGATTATTAAGTTCACTAAAGATTTGATAAATAAAATAAGAGCCAAAAACAGTAAAATGGTTTTGGTTTGCTTAAATGGAGAAGATGAGGCAAACATAATTGAAAAAATAAGTATGTTTGTCGATAAAATGGAAAAAATTGAATAATCATTTGCAATCCTTTTATTGCAAAACTAAAAAAAATAAGGAGGGATAAAATGGAAGCAAAAAGAGGTCAGACAGCTACTGAATACCTGATTATTCTGGCTGTTGTGATAGTTATTGCTTTAGTAGTGGTGGTTGCTATGGGCAAATTCCCAGGAATTGGTCAGACAACCGCTTCAAAAGCAACCCAGGCATATTGGGGCGCGCAGGATATAGGTGTTGATTCGTATGCCATGACAACTGGTCCAGATGTTATGTATCTGAAAAACAACAACAGAAACACTGTAGAGGTTACAAATATTACAGTTGATGGTACTACTGTTGATTTTAGTAAAACACTTGGGCCAGGCGAACAAGCAGAATTTGAACTTGGTGACGATGCTGCTTGTGTCGGCGCAGAACAAGGTGATACTTTCTCTGTAAACTTGGCTATAGAGTATCGGGATGTAAAAACCAATACCTCTTACACTGTTGATGGAGACGGAAACACTTTTGATGGCGAATGCGGAGGCTATTAATTTTAGCCTTCGTTTTTAATTTTTTATTTATCTTTATATTTACATTATTGTAGGGTTGATTTAATTATTCCGATGAGTGAAAAGAAGAATAGTAAGAAAGATAGTAGTAAAGAAGTTCATTTGGGTAGTCAGCAGACTAAAAAAAAAGCTAAACAGGAAACAAGAAAGGAAACAAGAAAGGAAACAAAAGAGGAACACAAAAAAGGTACCCAAAAAACAGCTGCAAAACCTGTCACTGCAGCTAAAGATTCTAAAAAGAAAAAGCCCTCTCCTTTTGCAGGTTTAAAAGACCAGATTATGCAGGAAATGAATTCTGGCGGAAAATCAAATTCTTCTTCATCAAAAGATTCTTCTTCTCAGGGTAAGAGCGGCTCTTCTAAAAAGATTGATATGGCTTTTTTAAAATCCACAGTAGAAGAATCGCTTAAATCTCCAAAAAAGGAAAGTGATTATGAAACTAAAAGGTGTCCAACAGGCATTCCCGGATTTGATGGGACTATTGAAGGGGGCTTTGTCAAAGATTCAGTGAATCTTATATGCGGCGGTCCCGGTTCAGGGAAAAGTATATTCGCTATGCAGTCTCTTGTCAATGGCATTGACAAATACGGTGAAAATGCTGTTTATATAACCTTCGAAGAAGAGGTGGATACCCTTTTAGCTGATATGAAAAGGTTTGGCTGGGGCCTTGAAGAGAAAATAAAAAATAAACAATTGGCAGTTGTGTACTATTCCCCTGAACAGATTGACAGGGTGCTCTATGTGGGAGGCGGACCCATCAGGGAAATAATTGATGAGACTAATGCGCAAAGGATAGTGATAGATTCTATATCTGCTTTCTCAAGACTTTATAAGACTGAAAACCAGATAAGAAGGGCTTTGATGTCTTTATTCAAAATTTTAAAAAAATGGGGGTGTACTAGTCTTTTAATAGAAGAAGAGACCATAAAGCCAGACGAGCACCAGGCAACTGTTGAGGAGTTCCAGGCTGAAGGTATTGTTTTTTTATACCATGCTAAAAAAGGAGAAGTCAGAGAAAGAAGTATTGAAGTATTTAAAATGAGGGGTACTGATCACTCTACAAAGATTAATCCCCTTAAAATAAGTGATGCAGGGATAACTGTTTATCCTGAAGAAAACGTTTATTAAAAAGAGGTGGGGTTTTTGAAGACAAGAGCGCAGACCAGCGTAGAGCTAATTATAATTATGGCTGTTACCTTAGTTGTGTTAGGTTCAGTCGTGCATTTAAGCAATGACTCTATGGGTTTTTATCATAGCATGATTAAGCAGCAAAAGGGTAAAAGCCTTCTCAATAAACTTAGCTCTTCTGCTGAAATGGTTTATCATCAGGGTTATGGCTCAAAGACTTCTGTTTATGTAAATGTTCCAAAAAATGTTAAAAATATAGCTTTAGCTAATAAAACTATTACTATCCTTTATAATACCGGCAGCAAGCAATACAGGAATTTTGATTTCAGTGTTGCAGGCAATATTCCCGCGCAAGAAGGGGGTTACTGGCTTGAGGTTGAGTCATTGGTTGGAATGGTTGTTATTTCAACAAATTCTACTAATATTTCAAAAGATTATTCTACTTGCGGAAATAATAATAAAGAAATCGGCGAGGAATGTGATGGCTCTGATTTGGCCGGTAAAAGCTGCAGCAGTTTTGGTTATAGCGCAGGAGAACTTGAATGCGTTAATTGCATGTTTGACACTTCTAATTGTTCAGAGGCGGGTTCAGAAAATTGCGTCGATGGCATTGATAATGATGGTGATGGTCTTGTCGATTGCGATGATCCTAATTGTATTGGTGATGTAGGGCCAAATGGAGGAATATGTTGCGCGGGCCATGATTCAGAGTGTCCTGGTAATGACGCATGTGTGAGGTGTAATTCCTTTTCTGAATGCGAGTATGCATCAACGGAGACTGTTTGTGATGACAGGGTATTATGTTCTTTTGCTGGAGATAATGGTTATGGGAAAGGAGGGAATGTTCCCAGTAAAGGCTATTGTGATGGTTTTGGAAACTGCGATTATGCGAATATATCAGAAGGATGCTCTTTTGAAGAGGGTTTTTCAGCTGAAGAAATTAATAAAGATATTTGTGTAGATGGGAATGCGGATTGTGTCAATACTTGCGTCGATGGCATTGATAATGATGGTGATGGTTGCGTTGATGGCGCAGATTCAGATTGTAACGGTACTGAGAGTAGATGGGAATGTGTAGATAATCTTGATAATGATTGTGATGGTTATATTGACTGTGATGATGCTGACTGTAGCGGTGAAGTGATAGTTAAGGATGCCTTTGGCCCTTTACCTGATAATAACTATGATGAAAGGGCTTTTGTTTCTGACGGCGCTAATATGAGTGAAAACTTATTGCTGTTTCACTTTGACCAAAACCCTTTAGTTCACGCTTCATCAATAATTGATTCCTCTGGCAGCAACAATAATGGTCTTTTAGTTACTGGCGAGATCAGTTCTAATAAAAGTGTAAGGGGCAAGGTAAATAAATCTCTCTTTTTTGATGGAGTCGATGATTATATAAGTGTAACTAACTTTTCAGAAAGTGTTGCAGGACAAGACCATTCATTATTCTTGTGGATAAACACAACCTCTGCTGAAAAGGCTTTTATTACAGCATTTAATAGTAATGATGGCGACAACAAGATACTTTTTGGTAAGAGGGCAGGCTCAGATACTTTACAGATGCATGTAGGAAGCTATTATGACACCTCTGAAACAATAGCAGATGGTAATTGGCACTATATTGGTTATGTTTTTGATGATTCTAGTGATAATTTTAAGGTTTTTGTTGATGGCGAGGTTGTTTCAGAGTTTTCTTCTTCAGTTTCAATAAGTGAAGATGATTTATTCAATATAGGTATGGATTATGATGGTTCTACCAAAACTGACTTTTGGCAGGGTAAAATTGATGAGTTCGCCTTTTGGAACAGGACCCTTACTGAACAGGAAATTATGGATAATTACAATAGAGTCGCTAACTGCTATTATCTTAATTGTACGCGCGCTCCAGCTTGCATTCTAAATTGCAGTCCTGTTAATCCCAAGGGTAATCTTCTCAGACTTCATATGGATGAAGAGCAGTGGTCAGGGGTAAATGGCGAAGTGAATGATTCCTCAGGCAACTCTTATGACTTTACATCAGTTGATGGTGCTGATACTGTAAATTCAGGAAAAATAAAAAGAGCAGGGTATTTTGATGGCGCAGGAGCCCATATTATTGATGAGGATGCTGAATCTTATATCAATGGCCTTGATGCTTTTACTTTAAGTATGTGGGTTAAGTCTGATGAGACTTATACAGATAATGGTTTTTTGTATGTTAGAGAACCTTCTGGTAAAAATGATGTACTCGGCATAAGGTATGACCGAAAAGGTTCTGAAGGCGGGGCAAATAATCTTATTAAGTCAGGTATAACCACTACTGAAGGGACTACCCAGATAGAAAGTGAGTCAAATATTCAGTCAACTGATTGGCAGCATCTTGTGTTGCGTTGGGATTCAGGAGGACCTCTTGAGTTGTTTGTGGACGGGCAAGAGGCCTCTTTGTCTTATAGGGGACCTAACCTTGGCGGGACAATAACAAATGCAAATCAATTTATTATTGGAAGAGGTATTAAGGATAATAATAATGACGGATGGCATGGTAAAATTGATGAAGTTTATTTTTGGAACAGGAGTATATCAAACCAGGAAATAGAGGATATCTACAATGAAGAAAAATTTTGTATAGAAGAGTGTCCTTTAGAAGTTGTTTGTGAGCCTGAGAATTGCACTAATGGAATTGATGATAATGGTAATGGTCTTGTAGACTGTATGGATAGTGCCTGTTTTGGGAAAGAAGGTCCCAATGGGGACACTTGTTGTGGTAATGACTCTAGTTTCTGTAAAGGTGTTAATGAGTGTCATTCTTGTGGAACTGACCATGAATGCGAATATGCGTCAAACTCAAAAATATGCGATACTGATTTTCTTTGCTCATTTTCAGGTGATGAGGGTTATGGTCAAGGTGGTAATGTTCCTTCACAGGGATATTGCGATGGTCAAGGAGGTTGTGATTATGTTGCTGCCTCTTTATCATGTTCTCTTAATGAATCTGATAATGTAGAAGGAGATGGACAGGATATATGTGTTGATGGTTATAGCTCATGTGTATTAACTTGCGAGGATGGTATTGATAATGATGATGATGGATGCATTGATGGCGTAGATTCTGATTGTGGCGGGAATGAGACAAGTTGTATCGATGGAATTGACAACGATTGTGATGGTTATGTTGACTGTGATGATCCTGATTGTTCTATGGATATTTCATGCACAAATCCTGAATTAAATTGTACAAATGGTCTTGATGACGATTCTGATGGCCGGATTGACTGTGATGACCCTGATTGTATAGGGAAAACCGGCCCTAATGGCGGAATTTGTTGCGATGGCAAAGATAGCAATTGTCCTGGTGATTCTTCTTGTAAAAGATGCGAGCCTAATAATGAATGTTATTTTTATGATAACTCAAAGGCATGTAACTTAAACTATAGATGTTCAACTGGTGGTGATGATGGGTTTGATAATGGAGGCAATGTTCCGTCACAAGGATATTGTGACGGACTGGGAAATTGCGATTATGCTCAGTTTACTCCTCTTTGTGTTATTAATGAGACAAATAAAGAGGAAGGCGAGACTAAATGTGTGGACGGGAAAACAGATTGTGTCAATACTTGTACAGATGGTATTGATAATGATAATGATGGTTGTATAGATTACAAGGATTCAGATTGCGGAAATACTGAGTCAGAGTGTTCAGATGGTCTTGATAATGATTGTGATGGTCTTGTTGACTGTGATGACCCTGATTGTGAGTTGGCTGATAATTGTCTTCCACCTTGTTCAGAGAGAACTTATTGTGATAAATGTATTGCAGACGGCAACTGCGAATGGTGTGATGCTGATTCATCTTGTTATCAGGATTGCAACACTGGGTGGTTCCAGAATTGCTGGTTTGGCACTTGTCACTCGGAGACTTGTTAAAATGAAATTTAAAAAAAATCAATCATCTGTTGAATTTATTATTATATTATCAATTCTTTTACTCATTTTCTTTTCATTTTTCAGGGCTTTTAGTATAAAAAAGGCTGAGTTTGAGGACAAACCTGTAGAATTTGCAGCTAAAATACAGGCGGAACGGGCTGCTCTTGCAATTAATGATATTTATCTTGCAGGAGATAATGCTACAAAAAAATTATATTTTCCTTCAACATTAAAAGAAGATGTGAATTATTCGTTACAAATACATCCAATGAGTAGACAAGTCATAATTAATTACAAAGATAGCCACTATTCTTTTCCTATCCTTACAGATAATATTACAACAGCTTATCTTGATCCTGGTCTTAATCAATTCAAAAACATCGGAGGTTTTATAGATGTTTCATAGAAAAAGTCAATTGCATTCAATTGATTTTATCTTTTCAGGGATATTATTTATAATAGTTTTCTTCAGTCTTGTTTCTGCATGGGATAATCTAAGGTATAATTTTAGCTCAGTAGACCAGCGCAATGATTTTGAGATTATATCAAGGTATGCCTTTTCTTCATTGACTGAAACAAGGGGCGTTCCAAACTCATGGCATATAAATGGGAATGTAAACTCAACAGAAGTTTCATCACTTGGTTTACTAGGCCCTGAAGGTTCGTTAATGAGTGAAAAATTAGAGGCTCTTTCAATCTACAATTCTACAAGTTATCAAGAATACAAAAAAATATTAGGGATAAAAGGTCCTGGTTATGAATTCAGTCTCAATGCAACCTATTTTTATGATAATTTGAGTATAAAAAATATAACCACTGTTGGATATTTAGGAAAATGTGATTCTGTTGTCAGGATTACCCGGGCAGGCACTGATGATGATGGAAATATTGTAAAACTTAGGTATAAAGGGTGCATAAAGTGAAAAAAGCTGTTGTGTTCACTATTGATGCATTGCTTGCAGGCATGATTTGTATGCTTATTATAAGCAGCATCTTCATACAAAGTTCCAAGGTTGAGCAGCCCTCTTTTTCTTCAGTTGATTTATATAATTTAGGAGGCGATGTTTTGGTTGTCTTGAAAAATAAAGGCCTTCTTTCGAAGGCTTTAAAAGACGACAAACTTGTACGCCAAAAAAAATTGCTTACTGAATTGTTTCCGTATAATGTGTGTTATGTTTTAAAAGTAAATGGCAGGACAGGTATTGAGTTAAAATCTTTTTACAAACCTGGTTGCGAGAATACTCTGAGTAAAAATAAGATTAGGTCGGCAACGCCTTTTGTATATAATGGTAAGATTTACTCAGCAGATATTGTGATGTGGTACAAATGAAAAAGGCTTTTTTATATAGTGTTCTGATACTTTGGATTGCCGGTGTATTACTTGTCACCACTTTTGCTTTTATTGATAGGGCCCAGTTTCAAAATGAGATAGTAACAAAAAGTGTTTTCCCTTCTAAAGTTTCATATCTAAGAGAGCAGGTTATTAATGATTATTTTGAAATCTTGGGATTTGAAAAATACTCTTTATCGGCCAATGGTTCATTTGTTCATTCCATTTTACTTTCAGAAGATAAAAAAGAGCCGGGGAATCTTTTGAAAGAATATAATTCATTTATAAGCGATAGCTTCTCTCCTGAGTTAAATATAAATATGAATCTTTCTCTTGAGCCCAGCTTTACTTTGATGCCTTCGGGCGCTGATTATTTTGTGAATAATTCAGAATATAGTGTTGTTATTGATTCAGATTGCCTTACAAAGATAGATGTATTCGGCAATATTACTGATAAAAATAATTTTTTAAACGAGACCATTAAAGATACAAAACATGGAAGTTTAAAAATTGATATAAGGCTTAATGATTCTCAAAAAAATCCTTTACTTGTTGAAAAGAGGTCTATAGATATTAACAAAGATAATTTGTTTTTGTTGAACTTTAATTCAAGCACGCCTTCACCTGCTTTTTATATGAATATTAGTAATGAAAAGCTTACTATGAACGTTAGTGAGACTCTAAACGCAAGTCTTGAGTTGGAGTATTATTTTAACTGCTCAGGAAAAAACAAAATTTATTTAAATTCGCGGGAAAATATTATATTTAAGAGTGTTAATGGGGATTTTGTAAAAGCCGGGAAGCTTACTTTTCCGGGGTAAAAAAGAGGGGTATTTGTGGATAAAAAAGAGGTTATAACAAAGGTACAGACAGATATTGATTCATTTTATTCAGTTATTACTCAAAAAGGGATGATTACTTTAAAACAGGCAGTTTCTGAGTTAGAACTCGATTCTTCAAGCATTGAAAAATTCGTTGAGGTGCTTGAAAAGTCAGATAAAGTTATTTCAAAATACCCGCTTTTTGGTAAGCCTGTCTTTTATTCAAAGCAATATTTTGAAAAACTACAAAAAGAAAAAAAAGGTTTTTTTAGGAAAAAGAAGAAAACTGAAACTGCTCAAGATTCTCAAACACAAAATGTGTCTGTCAAACAAAATACTTCTGATGCCCATAAAAACTCAGAAAAGGCACAACAAATTACAAAGACGAAGAAAAAAACTTCTAAAAAGAATATAAAAAAGGCCGATAAGGTCTATTCTAATAAGCCGGCTAGCAAAGCCGAAAAACCCACAAGACAGAAAACAAATAAGTCAGAATCATCTCCGGCTTTAAAGCCAAAAACGAAAAAAACAGTTTCTGGCAAAAAAAAGTCTGTGAAAAAGTCAGTCAATAAGAAAAAAAAAGATGGAAGGAAAAAATAAAACTTCAAATGATGAAAAGGTCCTCGAATCTTATAAGGTCGAGGCAGATTATGTTGTGGCTAATGTCACGATAAGCAACATTAGAAAGGAAAATGTGCCTATATATGATGTTAGCCTTCCAGAGATTTCTGAAGAGACTAATCTTTTAGTTTCAGATATTATGAATGAGCTTTCCAGGGAAACCAAGGTTAGCAGTGAAGAGGTTACTAATCCTACGGAGCTTCAGAAATTAAGGTCTAGATTTTTTGATAACGCTCTTTCTAAAATAAAAAAATATCTTCCTAATTCCAATCCAGAGCATCAAAAGGTTCTTGCAGGCATAATTATCCAGAGAATGTATGGTTTTGGAAAGCTTGATATAATTATGTCTGATAATTTTTTAGAGGAAGTTTGTATCAACAGGTCAGACTATCCTGTGGCGATTTATCACAAGCATTACGGATGGGTTAAGACCACTACTTTTGTGGAAAGTGATGAGCAAGTGTATAATTATGCAGCAATGATCGGAAGGAAAGTAGGTAGAGAAATAAATAATCTCAACCCGATAATGGATGCGCATCTTGGCACAGGCGACAGGGTAGCAGCTACTTTATTTCCAATCAGCTCTTCAGGAAATAGTATAACTTTCAGGAGATTTTCAAGAAGCCCCTGGACTGTTACACATCTTATTTCAGAAAAATTTGGAGTGATGACAAAAGAGATGGCTGCATTTTTATGGCAGTCACTTGAGTTTGAGCTTAATATTCTTGTATGTGGCGGGACAGCTTCAGGTAAAACTTCTGTTTTAAACGCATTATGCGCATTGCTTCCTAAAAACCAAAGGATAATTTCTGTAGAGGATACTCGTGAATTCATTCTTCCGGAGGACCTTAATTGGAACTGGATTCCTATGGTAAGCAGAAAAGAGAATACTGAAGGTGAAGGAAGTATAAGCATGCTTGATCTTATTGTAGCTAGCCTTCGTATGAGGCCTGACAGGATAATTGTTGGTGAGGTAAGGAAAAGGGAGCAGGCTGAAACTATGTTTGAAGCAATGCATACAGGCCATAGTGTTTATACAACAATGCACGCGGACACTGTTGAGCAGCTCACAAGAAGGCTTATTGAGCCACCTATTTCTATTCCTAAAAATGAAGCTGAGGCGCTTCATCTGGTACTAGTACAACATAGGGATAGAAAAAGGAATGTAAGACGAACACTTGAGTTGGCTGAAGTGCTTAGAGGAGGGATAATGAATGATGAGCTTAAGCTGAATTACCTTTACAGATGGAGGCCTAAAAGCGATAGTTTTGAGAAAGTCGAAGAAAGTGTAAGAATTGCTGAGGATCTTAACCTTAGAGCAGGCATCACCCCTTCAGATATGAAACAAGACCTTAATGAGAGAATCAAGGTTTTGCAGTGGCTTGAGGACAATCAGGTTTATTATACAGATTCTATTGGAGAGATAATGAAAAAATACTATAAGGATAAAGATAAAGTCCTTAAACTTATTTCGATGAAAAAGGGACTGTCTGATTTATTGTCTGAGGTGTAGAATGCAGAGAAGAATCCCTTTTATTTATTTTCCTGAAAAAAAGGCAGTTAAACTATCCCATAAGTTAAGCTTTATCAGTAAATTATTGAGTCATATATATCCTTCGCTGAAAGATGATTTAAGGACTTCTGGTCTTGGAATTGATGAAAAATCCTTTTCAACGCTTATTTTTCTTAATGCCTTTAGCTGGTTTTTTCTTTCGTCTGTATTATTATTCTCTCTTATTGTTGCGATGGATGCCCGCTCATTGTCTGAAGCTTCGCTATATAGTGGCGGCCTTGGTATATTTTTGTTTCTGGTTATATTTATGGTTACGGTGCGTTATCCAAAGGTTTCTGCAGGAAAAGATGCTGAAGCAATTGAAGGCAATTTAATATTTGCGCTGAAGGATTTATTATTGAAAGTAAGTGCCGGGACACAGCTTTATGATGCTCTTGTTTCAATAGCAAATAGTAATTACGGTGAAGTCAGTGTCCAGTTTGAAAAGGTTGCAAAGCAAGTCCAGTCAGGTAAGCCAATGGATAAAGCGCTCGAAAATATGGCTTTAACAACAAGTTCAGAATATATGAAAAGAACTGTATGGCAGCTGGTAAATGTACTTAAGTCAGGCAGTAATCTTAAAAGAGCATTAAGAATTGTTATTTCAGAACAACTACAGAATCATAAAGAAAAGATTAGGGGTTATGCCCAGGAGCTTAACCTATGGTCTTTGATTTATATGTTGTTTGCTGTTGCTATTCCTACTATTGGTTTAACTATGATGCTTATTCTTACAACCTTTTCAGGGTTTGGTATGACGCAGAGTACTTTCATAGTCTTTGGAGTATTATGTTTGTTTGTGCAATACGTGATAATTGGGCTTATACAGTCGAGGAGGCCATCAATAAATTTTTAAAATGAATTTTGAAAAACAAGTATTAGGAAGCCTTGCACAGGTAGTGCCTGTTAAGGTACGGAAAAAATATAATCTTAGTTTGAGGTATTCAGGGCTTGAGGTCTCGGCTGAAAAAAGAATTGGTTATATTGTGCTTGTTTTCATATGTCTTTTCTTTTTGGTCTTGCCTTTCCTTTTTATTTTACCAGGAGTTTTTGTCTTAATAACAATTGCTTCTTATCTTCTAATTTTACCTTCCCTTCTGATGATTGATTACCTGTTTATATATTTTAAAATTGAAGACAGGAGAGAAAGAATAGAAAATGTCTTGCCTGATTTTTTGCATCTTATTTCCTCAAACCTAAGGGCGGGCTTGACTCCTTTTCAGGCGATTAAATCCTCAGCAAGAGATGAGTTTGGGCCTTTAAAAGATGAGATTGAGATTGCCACTACTAAAGCTCTTGGCTCTAATAGTTTTGAGAGCGCTCTTTTGCAGATAAAAGAAAGGATTGATTCAAATCTTGTTGATAGAGTAGTAAATCTTTTTATTACAAGCCTTTATTCAGGGAGCCATATGGCTGAATTAATGGAGGAAACTGCCCATGATATGGCAGAGACTAAGGGTTTAAAAAAGGATTTAACTACAGGGACAAAAACCTATACCATGTTTATACTTTTTACAGTCATCATAGGCAGCCCGCTTTTGTTTGCGATTTCTTTGCAATTTATAACCATGATTGAAGGGATGAATGCTTCCTCAGCCGGCTCCAGCTCATTTGATTTGGGTTTGATGGGTGGACAAATCCCTGTGTCTTCTTCCTTTATTTTTTGGCTTGCAATAGCATTGCTTGTTTCAACTTCAATTTTTTCTTCAATATTAATGGGTGTTATAAAAGAAGGTAACAAAACCTATGGCCTTCGTTATGCCCCGATAATCGGGGTTGTGGCTGTCGTAATATTTTTTATAGCTAGATCGCTTGTAGGGAACCTGTTTTGAAATGAACCGGTAGATTTATTAATTAGTTAAGAGGATTTAGATACTAATGAAAAGGAGATTTCATTTTTTTGCTGTAATCTGTACATTTATTTTGTTAGCGTTATTGATTTTTTTAGTCAGGATTGAAAATGAAAAAATTAGTATTGATAATTATAAAAGCCATTATAGTAAATATAATAATTATACTTCACAAATGAATGATTTGATGAATAAGTATAATCAGAATTCTACTTTAAGTGTTGAAAGAGTTCATATAATCAGTGATTATCTGGATATTTACGATAAGAGAAAAAAAAATATCTTAAATTTTGAAAATTTTGTAAGAAAAGAAAATGAAACACTCTCTGATTCAGGTGTTGATGCCTCATCTATTCTTAAAAATCTAAAAAAACAAAAAAGCCTTATCGATTCAAATATTGAAGGATTCAAAAAGGATTTGCTGAGGTTGAACGATTCTTTACTTATAAGCTATACAGCTAAACAGAGAAATGCCTATGAAAATCTTGTTGAAAGAATTAAGGACTATTGAATGTTTTATTGAATTCTAATTGTTGTTATCTTATAATTAACTTATAATTGATGATTTATAATTTATAATCTGTTTTCAAATTATATCTTGATTTTATTGGGCTGCTTTGAATTTTAAAGGATTATGATTTAGTATTTTAGTTATATCTTAAATAAATTAAAGGCTTTGTAATAAAAAAACAATTCTAAAAACCCTGGAAGAATGGGTAAATGCTCAATTACCAAGTATGTATTTAGCTAATTAATTATTTATTTTATATTCTCCTAACTTTAGTAGGATTTATTCGTCAAGTTGCAATACTTAAATTTCCGAAGGCCCATTCTGAAAGCATGGGTATTCCAAAACTTAGCGCAGCACCTATCCACACCATTATTACAAAATCAAATAATGCCGCATATCTATTACCGCCATCTACCATTTTGATTATAAGAGAAGATATTATAGCATGTATTATAACAATCAATGCTATGTACAGGTTAACAGCCTCCATATTCATTGTAGGTATGTTGGGAATTATTGAGCCTACAAGGCTTGCCATCTCTTGTTGGTTCTGCGCATCGCTTAAAGCTGAGTTGAACATACCTGAAAGAAGTTTAGTTATTGCTGCAGACATATAAACAGTAGTTATAAACCCTAGAAGGGCGCCATAAAGAGCTCCCCTTAAACCTGAGGCGAGCTGTAATCTTAATTTTCTCAATGAAAGAAGCCTTGTAAAATTCTTGCTTATTATCTCGCTTATTTTAATCCCATCTCCACCCAGATATATAGATTTTACAAAAATATGAACAAAATAATTGATAAGGTTACTTCCGGTCTCACCTGCAAAATAAACCCATGATTTTAGCCTGTCGCTTCCTACTCTTAGCCGCCTATAAAGATTAATTACCATTGTATTTAAGACACCAAAATCATGCACCCTTAATGCTGCAAGACTTGATGTAACACTTCCTCCCTTTGTGCTGGCAGTTCCTCCAAGTGATCTTATAAATGCCGGAAATGCATTATCTCTTTTGAAAACCTCATTTTCTTCTTGGTTGGCAATAATTCCAACGGCAATTAATGGAGTAAAACCTATTGCAAGATTGAAAAGAAACGGCATGAAATCAAGATAAATAAGAGTTCCAAGTATAAGAAAAGAAATTGGTGCAATGATATAGAAAGATTTTATTACTTTTTTAGTTCCTTTGTCTATTATATCAAGCTTATGGCATAATTCATCTGAAGGTATAAAGCCCTTTATCAGGACAATTAACACTAAATCCATAAAAACCAGCCCCATAAGGCTGTATTGGACAATAACCATTATGGAAATGCCCACTAAAAGTGGAAGAAGCAAAGCAGCTGACATAGCAAAAGCAATGCTTATTGTAAGTGAAATAAATACATCTTCTAAGAGCCTTATGTTTTGGATTGATTGTTGGTATTCGTTTGCAAAGTCATCCATCACAGAGTCCTGTTCTTCAACCAGGAATGTTTCAAGGTCTTCACCCATATCCATTACAGCGGCCAGCCTGTCAAGAAAATCTTTAAATATAGGTGAGGGATTGTATTTTGCTATTTTTCTGCAAGTTTTTGCGTAACCCAGGTTCCACCTTTTTGCTAAATAAACTATTCTCTCCGCTACTTCTCTTAACTCGCCGTATTCTTTTTCTTCAGCGATTTTGTTAAAAAGCACTGTCCTGTTTATTTTTAATGTTGCTAGTGTCCCTGCATAGGTTATGAATAGGTGTATTTTCTCATGTATGTTCACTTTTTTTTTCTCGGCCCTTATATAAGGCACAACCAATATTACCAATATTGCTAAAACAGGGGTCGCAAGTGTAAAATAAAAAGGGATGTCCAGAAAAAATATTATAAAACCAGCCAATAGTGCAGCTACACCTATTACAGGGAGAACTAGCTCAGCCAGAAATTGTGAGTATGTTTTGTATCCACCATCAAAAATATAATTTCCCATAAAAACCACTTATATTGAAAAGGGTAGTGCGTTCATACCTTCAGTCTTATATCTGCTTAGTACTTCCCACACATCGAAATAATTGAATATCTTATTTTCCACCATTTTTTCAAGGATTTTTTTACGCATATCAAGGTCCTTGTAAATGTCCCTGGTATCCTCATAACCCAGCATCTTAGCAATCTTTTCTTCAAGAATATAACTGTTGAATAAACCCCTGAATCTGTGCATATCTCTTGATGGCTCCCAATTAAAAACTTCTCTTGTAATCATCTTGTTTTCAACATCATAATATCTTTCTATTTCTGTTACTGAAAGCACTCTCCTGACAAAATGGCCATGTTGCTCAACTGCCTGTTGAATTAATATTATATTTAGGTTATCAACTGAAGAGATAGGAACATTGATTGGATGAGAAGTTATACGCTGAATCATTGACCTGACAGAGCCTGCGTGGAAAGTACTTAATACAGGGTGACCTGTCTGCATAGCCTGGAATGCAATGTTACCTTCTTCACCCCTAATCTCACCTACTATTATGTAATTTGGACGACTCCTAAGGGCCGCAATCAAAAGGTCAAACATTGTTACATCAGTGTCTTTACCTGACTCCCTGGTAACGAGGTGTTGCCATGTGTCATGCGGCATTGTAACTTCTGGTGTGTTTTCTACTGTATAGACTTTATCGTCTGGCTTTATAAATGTGCAGCTTGCGTTAAGTGTTGTAGTTTTACCTGAAGCAGTTTCTCCGCATACAAACATATTCATTCCATGCTCGAGGCTAAGCCAGACATATGCGGCAAGTTCAGCGCTCATGGTGCCCCACGCGACAATCTGGGTGATACTTACAGGGACTTCTGAAAATTTCCTTATTGTAAAACTACTTCCTTCTAGGCTGACTTCTCGTCCATAGATGAAATTTACCCTCGAGCCATCAGGCATTATGGCGTCAACTACTGCTTTAGCATCAGAAACCGGCCTTTCGACACGCTCACTTGTTTCAACCATGTATCTATTTAGCTCATAGTCATCCTGAAATATAATATTTGTTCTGACCATCTCAAAAATCTTATGAATGCACGACATGCCACCTACTCCTACACAATGCATATCTTCCAGGTGCGGGTCAAGGAAAAGTGGCTCGAGCTTGCCGTATCCTACCCTGTTACGTATAACAAAATATTTTATATTTTCATATTGTATTTTTGTGAGGGGGATTTTATGCATTAACATAGCAGAGATATTGCTCCCTTTTTCTTTAATATACACAATATTATCTAAAATCTTAAGAATTACAGGTTCCATGTTTTCTACTTTATCTGGCACAGGATAACGATGAGCAAGGTCAATCATTCTGTCCATAATCTTATCATATAACTCTTTTTCTTCATTTGTGAGCTCTGGCTCTATTACATGGTAGCTTATGGGCTCATTTTGTTTCCTGTAAATATGCACAAAAAGAGGGTCGCCTATTGGATAAATCATATTTGGCATATTGATATTTTTCATATTCCTATTAAGCTTATCATAAAATTCCGGCTCTCCAATAGACCTTGTTATTGCTCTGACATATTCAGCAAGGTGCGGAAATTTTCTCACAGCTTCGTTGTAATCTGTGGTTTTTGGTGGTTTTCTTCTCTTTACCATTTTTATGAAAAGGATGCAATCTCTATGGCTAAGCCTCTTCCCGGCTCTACCTTGAATGGTATTGTGTCTACAATATAATCATTTGGTCTTTTAAAGCGTTTTATATTAATCACTCTTATGATGTTTCCGGCAAATGTTCTGATTTCAACCTGAAAATATACATCAGCCACTGAACGCAATAATGTAAGGAATTTTTCATTTAAGTGAACTGGATCTACACAAAAAATAATTGTCTTGTTCATATTATTAAGTTTCTTCAAGAGATTTATTATATGAAAACTCTTTTCTTGTGGAAGATTATCTCTTACAAGCAGAAATGACAATGTGTCAAATATAATAACTTCGTTTTCAAATATTCTTTTTGTATTAAAAAGCCTTTCCAGAAAATTTTCTTTTAAGTTTGTGTTTCCCAGGAAAGGAAACATTGGCACGAACATAAGCTGACCATCAAGAAGATGAAATTTTATATCATAATCAAGTGATGCCATCTGCTCAAGAAATCCTTTTGTATTCAGCTCAGAACTTATATATGTGACTGATTTCTGGTGCTCAAGCAGCCCATAGGCCATCCTCTGGACAAGTATGCTTTTTCCTGCTCCATCTTGCCCTTCAATTAAAAATAGTGAATTATTTGGCAGACCTCCACCTAGGTTTCTGTTTAATTCATCCCTTTCAAGGTCTATTGATACTGTCTTTGAATCCATTTTCCTCTTTTTTAATTATATTCAAAGATTGATTTATCTGATTTTCCAAATTCTGTTGTAATAACTACTTGGTGTGTCCCATTTTCAAAGTTTTTTGAAATGTTTATTTCTAATATTTCATCAGGATCCCAATGCAATGGATTAATCACATTTGGTGACTTGAATCCTATTGTCCTGTTTTGGCTGTTCCTTGGGATGAATATTCCATCAAAATAAACATCAATATCATTTATATCTAGTCTTCTGTTGCCATCGTTGATAATTTTTAATGTTGTTCTATCAGGTGATGGAATTTTATCAGCAGTGACATTTTGTATCTGTATTGAGGTTTCTGAAATCTTTTCCTGCCTTATCTGTTGCTGGGTTAGTGTGACGCTGCTTTCTATAGTCATTGAGTATATCATGAATGCTGAACTTATCATTACAATTATTGCAAAAAACATTATAATAAACGAACCTATTGAACTAAATCCCAATTTTTTACTACCTCAAATTGAAAATGTATCTGTAACTTTACCCTCATATGGAGAGGTCATTACAACCTTATGTGTTTTGTCATCTGAAAGTTTCCTTTTAGCTTTTATAAGGATCTTTTCTTTATTGTTCCATATACCCTTTTCAATGACTTCAGTGTCATCAATTATTTTGATTGTCCTGTTAGTTTCATTTCTTGGAAACCTGATGCCATCAATATAAACGTCTATATCTTCCGGCTTGTGTTTTGTTTCTCCAGTATTTCTTACATATATATGAGTTGTTTCTGTGTTATTATTGTAATGCACAACTTCGATTTCAAAGGATGTCTTCATCTGGTTATTGAAAGCATCACTTTGTGACTTGAAGGAAGATTCTGCATTATCTGAAAAATTTTTCAGTCCTATAAGCAGGCCCGAGGCAATCCCGAGAACTGCTATAAATAATATCATATGAGTAACTACTGTGCTGGCGCCCATTTATTCCCCCGCTTTTTAATTCAAATAAATGCGTAAGCATTTATTGAGTAATAAACCTGTTGTTTTGTTTATTCCAATGCTTAGGATTAAAAAAAAATTAATTATAAGCCCTTAAATAAAAAATCCAGAAAATTTGTTCTGGACCATAACCTTATCTTATATTTTAATTAAAGTGGGTTTACAATCAATAATCCCTAAATCTTTTTTATCCAACGAAAATTTTACCTTAAATATTATTTAAGATTTTTTATATATAATGCTTTCGCTTTTTCTTAAAGCTTTTCCAGCTCTGAAATCATTTCATTACGGTCCTTTATAGCAGAAAACTTTTCTGCCATATCCTGGTCACCCGTAACAAGCCCAAGCCATTGTCCAAAATCATTCCCTTGTTCATCAATATGCTCAGCCAAGGTTGCCTCATCCATTTTTTTGAGGCTTTCTTTAAGGTCGTTTATACTTTTGATTTCAATACCGTCTGGAAGTGTGAATTGAAAATCTTTTGGAACCTCCTTTTCAGAAAGGCTCTCAGTTTTCTCTTTTGTAGTGTCCTGTGGATTATTTTCCTGGTTATTAGCCTGATTAGCACTTTCTTGTGCATTATTTCGCTGCTGTTTGTTTTGCTGTTGAGCATTTACTTTTTCAGGATTTTCCTGCTCATTAGTCTGATTAGCACT
>JBNJGV010000004.1:28368-52032 GCA_051819785.1 Nanobdellota archaeon
AGCACTTTCTTGTGCATTATTTTGCTGCTGTTTGTTTTGCTGTTGAGCATTTACTTTTTCAGGATTTTCCTGCTCATTAGTCTGATTAGCACTTTCTTGTGCATTATTTCGCTGCTGTTTGTTTTGCTGTTGAGCATTTACTTTTTCAGGATTTTCCTGCTCATTAGTCTGATTAGCACTTTCTTGTGCATTATTTTGCTGCTGTTTGTTTTGCTGTTGAGCATTTACTTTTTCAGGATTTTCCTGCTCATTAGTCTGATTAGCACTTTCTTGGTTTTTTTGTTCGGTTTCTTGCTCGTTTTTTGCCTTTTCTTCAGTCGTTTGTTCATCTATAGCTGGTGCAGATGTGTTAATTCCTAAGTCACTTTTTATTTTTTCCATAGTGTTTTTAACTTCATCGACTGGCACTTTTTTATGTCCTTTTATTGCTTCTACTACCAATGCATTTATGCCTTTTCCAATATTTGTCTTTAATTTTGAAAGAGTGTCTTGATCAAGGTTTGCGGCGAGAATATTATTCACATCAGCGATAAGATAATTTTCAGGTCCTGTGTCCAGTTTTCCTTTTACACCTGCGTCAATTATAAAATTATGACCATCCTGTGGTGTGCTGGGAGCGCTCTGTTGCTGTTCTGCAGTATTTTCTGGCTGCTTTTGGGTTTTTTGTTCTTCAGCTTCAACTGTTTGGGTTTCTTGAAGGTCTTCTTTAGGGGGCTCTTGCTTTTTTTCTTGCTCTTGAGACTCGGCAGGCTTTTCCTCCTGCTTTGGTGTTTCTGCTTTCAGGGTCGTTGTTTGTTCAGTTTCTGTTGTTTCTGTCACTTGCTCTTTTGGTGTTTCTTGGGTTTCTTTTGTTTCGTTGTCTTTTTTATCTTCTTCCTGGCTGATGTTTGTGTCAGGGATATTGGGTTCACCACTAGCATTCGGGTTTTCCATCTGCTCTTTTTGCTCTTCTTCTATAAAAGGGTTGAATCTGTTAGTAACGACTTCATAAAGGCCCATGAATTTTTCCATATTCTTTTCTATGAATTCAAGTCGTTGGTGAAATTTATCAACCACTTGTTTTATATCTTGAGTAGAAGAAATATTTCCCTTTAGTTTTGTTTCAATCTCCTTTATCTTAACATTAAGGTTATTGTCAATTTCAATAAGCTCCTTGATTTGCTGCATTATCAAGTTAGTTACTCTTTCGTTTTCTTCAGCTCTTTGCGGGTCAGCGTTAATAGTGTCCTGAGCTGGTTGTTGTGGCGCTTGTTGAGCTGGTGGTTGCTGCTCTTGATTACCAGCTTGTTGATTTTGCGTAGAACCTGAATTTTGGTTATTGGGCTGTGAATCCTGAGAGATTTGTTTAAACTGCTGTCTTAGTTTTTTTAACTCTTCAGCGTCAACCTCTTTTTTCCCATCTTTATTTCCTAGAATATTTTTAAGCATATAGTACCACTACTTTAAAAGTTTTAAGAAACCTGCGATTTTACTGTTTAAATAATTTATTCACTATCAAAATGTAATAAAAAAGAATAATGACCTATTATCCAACAGGCCATAGTGGAACCCTTAAAGTTTCAATTATGTCTGGTGTTCTCGCTTTCGCTCTGGTCATCCTTCCTTGTTCACCTGATAAAAGGAATTCAAAACTCTGTCGTATGAATAGCCTGTTTTCTGGTTTCAGCTTGTATTTTACCATAAATACTTCTCCATCACTGAGTACAGTATCATCATCACCATTCATTACTTCATAACAAAATTTAGTCTCGTAAGGGATTGACTCAAAAGTACACTCATGCACGTAATTTTTTGAAATCTGTACATGATTTGTCCCATTGAGATAGTTTTTTCCGGTTAAAGGGATTGTTGAGTTCTCACTTAGATTTGCTACAATATTCATAAATCCATAAGTTTCTAGTGTTTCATCATTTCGTATCGGTTGGTCAACAAGCTCATAATCAATATGTTCTGTGAAATTGCTTAAATCTTCTTCAAGGTCAACTGTTGCTGTCCCTTCTTTATATCTTGAAAAATTGATCAATAGCTGATCCTCTCCTTCATTTGATATTAATCTTATATCTTCAGGAGCTGAATCCCCATCCAAATCAAATATTTCATATGTTGATGTATTATCTATCTTATTACCAACAACACTTACATTCTTAATAAATCCGCCTTCTCCTGATGTCACTTCAAACTGAGCATCATTAAGTGAAGGATGCGATAATTTTCCGCTTGAATGCTGGTTAGGTCCTATGAAAGACAAGTCAAAATATTTCATTTGCAATGGATCTGAGCCTGCATCCAATCTAAGGAGTATTTCAAAATTATTAATGGATTCATCTGATTTATCTCCATAAGCTGTTATTGAAATAATCTCTACAGCATTAGTTATTTTTTTCCTGGCTTCCTGGCCAGTTATAAGTGCCCTCTGTTGCAATACACCTGATGTTGAGATTAACACTCCTGCTGCAACAGCAGCGACAAGAATTGTAGCGATGAAAATGATAAGGGTTCCTATTCCCATAATTGCTTGTTTACGTTTCATTAACATGTTGTTCTATAATTCCACTATAGAAGTATATAAATCTTTCGGTAAGTTAGAATTATTTTTTTGTAATTTGTCCTTAGTAGAATACAAATATTTAAAAACTAAGAGTTTCCCTTTTCTGGATATGTGGGGAATTTAAGAGGGGTTAAATGAGAAGAGAAAGTGCTTACCCTATAAAGTTTTTGTCATTTGAGGAATGGGAAAAACTGAAATCTTTCAGGAAGCTTAGAAGAGATGATCTAATTCTTACAATCCTTTATAGTACTGGCTGTACTGTTAATGAGCTGGTGAATATCCGCTTAAGGGATATTAGTTTTTCAAAAGGCACACTTACTATAAGAAAAAGCAACAGTCGTAATAAGAATCTAAGGCATGTGTATCTTTCAAGTAAGGTTCTCAAAAAGATTGAAGATTTTGTGAATGAAAACGATTCAGTGGATTATCTCTTCTCTACAAGACAAAGCTCTAAAATGTCAACAAAAAGGGTAAGGCAAATTATCCAGAACCTTTGTTCAAAGATAAAGATAAAGGATGCAACCCCTCAAATAATCCGTTATACTCATATAGCACATGCCTACAAAAAGAATATTCCGGTGGATGCTATACTTAAGCAGGTAGGTCTAAGAAGGTCAAGAGCAATTGAAATATTCAACCAACTCAGGCCCAGTAATGTTGAAGATGCTTACAGGGAGTTTGAAATTTGAATAAGATGTTAAACAAAAAAGAGGATAATATATTGAATATGAGAGTGTTTTTTTTAGTGATATTGCTCTTCTTATTATTTATCCCTTTTGTTATTGCAAGCGATGTAGAGATCAAACTTTCTACTGACCAGAATTACTATAATCTCGGAGAAACAGTCAAGGTCTCTGCAGAATGTTTCATCCAGGGTGTAAAGGTTCTTTCTGTACCTCTTGATTTGCAGGTTACAGACCCTCTTGATTCAAAGAAAAGAGTGGATATGACAGGAAACACTAATGGTGTATATAAAGGAAGTTTTCAGGCCTCTGCCAAAGGTACATATGAGGTTACAGCTTCTGTTGATATCCGCGGCAAAAAGTATGAACAAACAAAACAGCTTGAAGTTGTAAGCTCCAGGGTCAAATTGGATATTGATGTTCCTTCAAAAATTAATTATGAATCTGGCCCCCTTGATATAACTGGCAGTATAAAAATTATGGACATGGGCAGTCCACTAGATAAAAATATCAATATTATGCTTAGGAGTCCAAGCTCTCCTTATTATAATAAATTGTGTGATGTTGATTGTAAAGGGAAATGTAGATTCAGCTGTAGGATGTCCAAAAATATTGAAATAGCTGACTATTATATAGTTGCCAAAACAACGCATGATGGTGCTGAGCACATTGCAAAAGATAAATTTAGTGTTGTGTTTAAAGAGACAGAGGGCTTGGATGTTGAATTTGAGAATAAGAAAACCTTCCTTAATAATGAAACACAAGCAATTTCAATAAATGCAACCCTTAATGGTAAGCCTTTAAGGGATGCAATGCTAAATCTTAAGGTAATAAGGCCTGATAATTCAACTCGCAATTATCTGACCGATGAAGTAAAAGATGGCCAGTATGTAAAAAGTTATGTTTGCAACCAACCAGGTGTTTACCAAGTACAGACAACAGTCAGTAAAGGTAATATTTATGGCAAGTTCGTTAGTAATTATACAGTCATTGAAAAGGACAGAGTGATAAAGCTAAGTAAAAGTGAAAAGGCATTGGATATCAAGACTGGCAATTTTTGGAAAATTTCTAAGATAGAATCTAAAGGTAAAGATGTTCTAATAGATTTATCAGAGTTTTTATCAAAAAATATTGATTTATCAAACGTCTATTTGTTTGGAGATGAAAGAATAAAGCTTAATGTTTCCCGTGCATTATTGAAAGTGGAAAAAAAGCTTTTGAAAAGGCTTGGTGATAGTTTTATTATTGAAGGCAGACTAAAAAGTTCAGCTGAACCACTTTCAATAGCTTATGAAAAATCACTTCATAGTATTGGCTACTCTTTCGATAAAGTGAGTGGTATTGAAAAATACAGAGTACAACTAAGTACTGGAGAAAACCGCTCACCTAAGTTCATAATTGACAATGATTTCAATATTATTAATTCATGGACTGGTAAAGATGAAGTTTTGTTTTATACTGAGAAAAATAAAGGGAAACTCTACACTTCAAGTGCTTTAGAGAATGCGTCAGCTATAGTAAATTCTGGAATCTCTTCAAACGAAGCTCTTCAGGGAGAGTCTATTATCTTTAAACCTGCGATGATTAATGATTTATTTAATACTACAGTCTCAATTTATGATGATGCAGGTGTTCTTGTTGAAAATTCAGGATTTTCAGATTCTTATAATTTTGAAACTGACAACAACACTGAACCAGGGTTTTATTATTACATTCTTAAAGCTAAAGCGAAAAATGCCAGTGATATTTTGCTTGGCAGGTTGCGTGTCTTATCAATTAATCCTGGTGTGAAAATAATGAATCGCACTTTTTTTGAGCTTGAAAAGAATTCCTATGTGAAAGCATCCCATAGTATTATCAACAATAATTATAAAGAATCTGATATTGTTGAGTTGACAAGTTCTTCGAATTTTACAGATGTAGTGTTTTTTGACTCCAGTGGCAACAAGCTTAAAGATACCGATAAGGATGGATTTGTGGACACAGGGGAAATAGGCCCAGGAGAGCAAAAAGAAATATTTGCAAAGTTGAGTGTCCCTTCGGATGTTGCTGTTGATTCCTATGATTTTGTTAATATAACTGCCATTTCAGGAACTGATAATAGCATAAAAAGTTCGGTTGTTGATGAGGTAAAGGTTGTGCCCTTTGTTGATGAAAAAGCTGCCTTTACAAATGATTTGAGTATTTTGTCGATAAAAAATTTTGACTCCCGTATAAATGTCAAGGTGAAAAACAATTATAACCGCTCAAAAATAGCAAGGGTGAGGCTAGATGCTAATTATTCTCTAGGCTCTGAGCGCCAGGAAAGTGAAATAGAAAGGTTAATTCAGGCAGGCCAGATAAAAAATATTCCTTTTGTGAAAAAGGAAACCTCATCGACAAGTGTTTTGGCAGAAGCAAAACTAATAGATGATAAAGGCAATGAATTCCAGGATGAAAATAATGATAATAATAGAAAAGTGTTGATATACAACGACAATTGGTACCTTAAAAATCTAATAAGAAGAATCCCTGTCCCTATACATGAATTATTGGACACAAAACATGATTCCTTTACAGTAAAACTTTTTGTTGACTTTGGAAATGCCTCTCCGGAGTATATTGTTCCTGTCTTATTCGACGGGAAAAATTATCACACAGGTAATTTCAAAAAATTAAGTGGTTTTGAGAATGGGAATAATGGTTTTATGTTGCTTGAATTTAATGATGTGAAACCTTCCATATTAACAACAGCTCATCTTTATTATGGCAACACCAGCCCGAATATAACTTATGAAAATGAAAACTTTCAGTATAAGACAATTATAAATAACGACCAGGCAAGAGTATCAGGTAGGTGGGTAAGAGACAGGCAAGTAAACGGGTTTTATGGAGCTGATTATCTCCATGACCTTAATCAGGAAAAGGGTTGGAAAACTTTAGGCTATCATCCTGACCTGGCTCTTGATAATTATGAAGTTTATGCAATGTATCCTTCAGATGATGGATTCGCGCAAAGGGTTCCTGTTTTAGTTGACAATTATAAGAATACCGAGTATTTGGAGCTTAACCAGCAATTGAATGGTGGGACTTGGAATTATATCGGTGCTTATACCCTGGATAAGGATTCATATATTACTATTGGTAATTATGGAACTCGTGGTGTTGTTGTTGGTGATGCTTTCCAGTTCAGGAAAGTCAGCTTTTATTCCTCTGCTGAAACCCTTGAAAGATTAATTGATGGCAGGATTGTTACATCAGATGAAACTGAAAGTTCCCTTAAAGATAATGTAAAAATCAAAAACTATACGCTTAGCGCGCAACTTAATAAAACTTTATCAATTAATTTAGCTGATTATTTTGAGCAGTTTGCTTTTATTAATTATAATAGTAGCAATGGGCTTGATTTAGATTTCAGTGAGAGAGTTTTAAAGGTATTACCTCGTAAAACAGGCATCAGTAATGTAACTTTGGATAATAATCTTAAAAAGATTAATATTTTTATCAATGTGTCTGCAAATGCTTCCCGCAAAAGCTTAAATCAGTCAATGGGCAACAAATCCCATAACAAAGGAAATATATCTGGAAAAGATTCTGTTAAAGCTCAGATTAACAAAAGAGCGGTTGTTAATAAGCCTGTTAGTTGGAGTATAGCTGTAAAAGGAAATGATGCAGAAAGTATTTCTGTTCCTGTTCAAGCAGAAAATATTGGTGTATATAATGCGCGCGGTAGGAGTGTGAATTTTAATTTCTCTATAAATAACAGGACCTTAACTCCTGCGCAATTTGGGAAAATAAAGGAAAAATTAAACCTTGAAAAGAAATTAAAAAATATTAAAAAAAAGAATAATAGGGCAGGTCGATTTTCACGGGCTGCATCTTTTTTCAGAGAATTTGATGTGAAAAGAAAAATTTCAAATATTGATGGGCAATTACCAGATTTGGGTGAAGTGAATGAGAGTGAGGACGCATCTATTGCTTTGCCAAAGAATAATTCTGGCTATACTATCAACTATAAAACTGAGGCCCCTAGGCTCAAAGAAGGTAAAGAAGAATTTGATAACCACAGCGTAAAAAAGGCTGTAAAGGTCTATCACAACTCGTCTGTGCATTATCATAATGTCTTGACAAGAGTGAATATAACCCCTGCAAAGCCTGAGCAGGTAAATCTTTTCTGGAAAATAAACAATTCCAGAGTTAATGTTATAGATGACCCACGCTTTAATGTCACTTTAATTGATGACAATAATGACGGGCTTGTTGAAGGCCTTGAATGGAACACGCCTAGATTGTCTGAGCAGAATTTTGAAGTTGTAATAGACTTAACTATACTCAATGTCCAGAGTTATCCAAGTATACAAAAAAATTGGACGGTTATGTTTAATACAACCGGAAGCGCAAATCTTACAATAACAGCCATCAATGGAACTAGTTGGACTGAATTTTTTAATGATAATTCTGAGACTAAAGATGATCTTAATTTTATGGGATTGAGGTGTGGTAATCATTCTATGGCTTCTGATGATTTTTATGTTATACTTAGGAATGACTCTAAAATAAAATATTCTAACATTAGGGAAAGTGACAATTATAGGGTAAAAAGTCTTTTTTATGAAAACTGGGGATGTAATACAACTGGATATTTAACCGATCAGATAATTACCACTGGCAAACACTTACTTAAATTTGAATTCGGCAATGATGTTGCTTATGCTAAGAACATGGGACTTTTGCTTTATGAGACGTTTGAAAGTTATTCAAATCAGAGTAAGGCCCCCGCTTGGGTTGACCAACTTTATGATGCGAGTGATGTTGATAAATTTCAGGTGTTTGACAATAGCACAAGCAAATTTTACAGGGGTGATCTTGCAGGGAATGATTACTATAGTATATATAATGAATCTTTTGCTAAAGACTGGCAGGATTATGAAATAAGCGGTAAAGTAAGAGCAAATGGTGATGGAGGACCTGATGATGTAGTATTTGGATTTGGATTTTATTCAGATGGAAATGGGAATCAATATAGGTTGTATGCAAGAGAAGACAACACACTATATTTTTATTATCACGGAAATGCTGGATTCGGATTTGAAGGAGATTATCAGGTAACTAATGATGTGAGTATAGGGGACTGGTATAATTTTAAAATAAGGACTAATACTTATCCTACAAAAACCAATGTGAAGGCTAAGCTATGGCAGGTTAATGAAAGTGAGCCGGGAAGTTGGAAGATGGATGTAAACCATACTAATTCCCCTTATGGTAAAGGTACTGTAGCTCTTTATGGAGGTTATACAGATGTTGATTTTGACCATGTTTATGTTGAAAACCATACTGCAAAACCTGAGCTTACTATACACTCGCCAAGGGATTATCCTCATTATAACTATAGCGAGACAGTCTGGTTTAATGTAAGTATGAGTAAACTAATCCAAAACTGTAGTTATAGAGTAGATGGTGGAAGCCTTAATCAAATGAAGCTATTGAATGATACATACGCATATGACAGTCAAATTTATGGCACTTATGGTGAAAGAACAGTTGTATTTTACTGTACAGACAATATGGATTACACCGTGAATGGCTCAAGGACATTTCAGGTTGGAACCACTCCTAGTGGGACATTCCTAAATAATGGTACACATACGACTCACTATGATTTTGATACTGGAAGTTTTACGCAGACCTATTTTAATGATACGTTCAGCTCTCTAATGCTAAATCAATCAAATACGGGTAGTTATGAATCACAAGTATTCGATACTCACAATTACACTGCAATGAAGGAAACCAGTTGGGAAAATATTTTTTTTGGTATGGATGATTTCGGTGAACTTCCTGATTATGGAGAAAGTGATAAGTATGCTAATATGAGCGAGAATATCTTATTAGTGCATCTTAATGAAGATTATGGGGACATTGATGATTATAGTGGTTATGGAAATACCGGAGAGGCTCAAGGTTCCTTTAATTATGGTTTTCCAAGTGCAAGGCGTTCATTAAATGCCTCGGTTGATTTTGGAAATAGCTATCCTGGCAATATTAATTTTTCTTCAATAGGATTTAGCGGTGACCAACCACGGACAATTGCTGGCTGGGTTAAGTGCAATGATATATCTCAAAATAGGCAACTTAACATATTTGGGTTTGTTGGTGGTGCAAATGACGAGTATTTTGCTATAGAAATGGATGGTAATGGTGTTTGTGGTGGGAATGGTGGATATGCTTTGAATGTTGGAGGGAGCCAATGGTGTATTATGGACAATTGGGATACTGGCTGGCATCATGTGGCTGCGACTTATGATGGAAGTAATATTAGGTTGTATTTAGATGGTCAGCCTGGAAGTGATGATCCCGTAAGCTACTCTGGATTAAGTACCGTTGACAATTTTTTTATTGATCTGGGAGAAGAAGTTAGCAGTAGCGGTTATTATGAGTGGAATGGTAGTGTGGATGAAGTAGCAGTCTGGAATAGGAGCCTTTCACAAGAGGAAATAAATGACCTTTACCTTAGAACTCCTGTTGATTTCAACTTTTCTGTAAGGAGCTGTAACAAAAGTGATTGCTCAGATTCAGGTTATACTCATTTAGGTTCAAACGACGGAAAACTACCTCTTCCAAACAATAGGTATATTCAGTATTTATATGATGTTAGCACAGATAATCTTGATTATTCGCCTCTTCTTTATAATGTGACACTGGAATATGAAAAAGTCTGGAAGCCTGATTCATTTTATGATAATTTTAAGACAACTGTTAATTTATCAGATTACAATAATATAAACAATTATGTAACTTCAGAGGGCGGAGTGGAACTTAAGACACAATGCCTTGCTTATCCTTTTGAGTCAGGATGCTGGAATTATCGTAGGGAAATTGAGATTACTGAAACTTCTGGTGTTAATCATACTGATTACACTTTCTTTATTGATTTTGATGGTAAATCTTTTGGAAATAAACTGCAAGATAATTGTGGTGATTTGAGGGTTACTTACCTTAACTCATCAGGTGAGCAAGAGTCTGTTTATTACTGGCCAGAAGATGGTTATTGCAACACCTCAGATTCAAGGCTTTGGATAACTGCACCCAAACTTGGAGCAGGGGAAACCCAAACTTATTACATGTATTATGGCAACCCTAGTGCAACTAAAGGGCCATATGAAGATGGTAGCAATGTTTTTGACTTTTTTGATAATTTCAATTCCGGCTCGCTTGATACAAGTAAATGGGATGATTCTCCCAGCGGTGAGTACAACTTTCCAGCAGGAGAAGATTATATAGAATATTGGAACCCTGATGATACAGAGGGATGGGTTCCAGCTGCTACAAACTGGCCTTCACTTGTCTCACAAGATACTAATTTTTACAATGGTACTCTTAGATGGAGAATGTTAACAGATGAGCAAGAGGGCAGATTTGCAGGTAGTGTTGGAATCAGGGAGCCTAATAATGATGATACACCCGAAGG
This sequence comes from Nanobdellota archaeon, assembly GCA_051819785.1. Classification (GTDB taxonomy): domain Archaea; phylum Nanobdellota; class Nanobdellia; order Woesearchaeales; family DSVV01; genus CAZBGG01. The sequence goes on from JBNJGV010000004.1 coordinate 39,047, forward strand.
TTATTTTTTCATGCTAGACTCACAGGACACTAATATTAATGGTATTGTAGAGGATGCTGAAAGCACATATCTTGCCAATTTTGATGAGTTAATACCGCAGGGTTCGTGGGTAAGAGGGCAATCAATTACAGAGGGTGAATCTTTATCATTCTGGACTGATTTTCATGATTATGAGATAAATGCTAATGATGCAACATACAATACTGCTGGAAGAATTGAACTTTTTTGCGATTCAGATTCCCAGGGTGCAAGAAGAGCTGGGCTGGATTGGATATTTTTTCTGGAGCGGACTGAACATGATTTTGTCACCTCATTAAAGGAAGAAGAAGCTTATTATGTAGATAGTGGTTATCTAACTTCAAAATTAATTGAGCCAGAGATAATCGAGACTTGGGAATACCTTACAGTTAATCACAATATACCTGAGGATACTAATATGAGTTATAAAATTTTTGACAAATCGAATAATCTACTTTGTGATTTTGAGGTGGGCGAGCCAATAACGCAATATGATGTTTCGGGATGCGCTTATGGGTATGATAGCCTTAAAATATTTAGTGAATTGAATACTAATAATGCTAGTTATTCTCCTCTCTTAAATGACTGGGAGTTAAGTTGGAATTATCGTGTACTAAATACACTTGATGAACCAGATGAAATATATCTTACAAGATTTAATGATTTTTATATGAATGGCTCCTTATATTCTGATACTGATAATTGTAATATAAGTGCATATGGGCAGTATAAACTGACCGGGCAAAGTGCCAAGATAGCAGAAAATAAATACGAGGATTTCTCATATTATGGTGCTGTGGAAAACGTCTCAATAAGTGATTATCTAAAACTTGAAGCTGATGTAGAAGACGGAAACCTTCTTGATAAGGGGTGGAGAGATAGATTTAAGCTTACTGTATCGCTTAATGAAACACGTTATAATTATCCTGTTGAATTTACTCTTACTGATTCAGATATAGACTTTTCAAAGACTGATTTTTCTGACATTAGGGTTACATATTATAACAAGTCTGCTGGAAAAGAAGAAGTGATACCTCACTGGATTCAAAACCAGGATTCAACAAGTGTTACCATGTGGGCTAAGGTACCAAAGCTTGATACACATAATACAGATGTGTATGTTTATTATGATAATCCGGATGCTGAGGACACATCAGACCCCGAACAGATGTTCTTGTACTGGGAGAATTTTGATAATGTAAGTGACTGGCAAGCCTATGGTGTGGGTGTTTCAATAAAATCAGATAATGGGATTGGTAAGTTTAATAATCCTGGTGGGGCGTCTAGAGCATGGGCTGTTCCCGATCCTGCTGTAAATTTCACTGATTTTGTTCTTGAAATGAAGTACAGGACTGCTGGACCTGGTCAGGAAGTTGGGTCACTTGCAAGAATCCCTGGCTCTCCTGCTGAAGGAGAAATCGACGGCTATCAACCAGGTACACGAGGACGAACAGATGATGATTATCCCTTCTGGAGAATGGATAACGGATGCGACCCCGCAGCTCAAATAGGCCATTATGCTCTTGGATGGGCAGTAGATGACTCATGGTATCATGGTAGGCTATATGCAAGTGGAGCAAATATGGAATGGTATGGTGATGTATACAATCATCCTTCAGACTTTGTTTCAGCAAGTGACTCAACTTACTCGTACGGAAATATTGGCGTTTGGCAGTATGATAATAGTGCTGTGGAACTTGACTGGCTTTTTGTAAGGCCAAGGGCTTCAGATGTAGCGATTACCAAAGAAGGTTTAAGAAAAAGCTACAAATCACAAGGTACATACACTAGTGAAGAGTTTGATACTACTTTTGAAAATGTTGTCTATGGCAGGATAAAATGGTCTGAAAAAATTCCTACGGGAACAAATATGCAAGTATTTACAAGAACATCAGAAGATGCGGCTTACTGGAGTGATTGGAATTTGATAGATAGTGGAGATGAACTGGATGATGATGGGAAGAGGTATATACAATACAAAGTAAATTTTTCTTCAGAGATTTCTTCCAGAACTCCTGAATTTGATGACTTATCTATTCTTTACTACAAGACCACTCCTAGTTTCCAGTATATGTCTTCAAGTGATACTACTTTCGGAACAAGCAATCCTTATGAATGTGGGATAATGAATGAAGACAACTATTGCTTTCCAGAATGGGCAAGTGTAATGCCTAAGAAAAGAGGACAATTTAGGCTGAGACTTCTTGGAGAAGGGCGAGATGGTTGTTCTTACAAGGAAGCAAGCAATGAAAAGATAGTTTATGTCTTTGCTGAAACACAAATAAATAATCTTGATTCAGATAGAAATGTTGTTGGTGTGACTGAAGATGTAACTTTGACAGGTACTCTTACAGACGATTTATTGGACCCGCTAGGTTCACGAACTATTCAATTCAGTGGTGACGGAAAATATCTTGGTGAAGTTATAACTGATTCACAGGGTGATTTCTCATTTACCTATAAAGTCCCTGCCAATTGGACGATAGGTGATCATGACTTTACCGCGGAATTTTTGAAGGATTATGAGTTGTTCTACGAGCCAAGCAGTGCAACTACTCAGGTTAGGATTTCATCGAAACCAAAAATTCATAACATTACTATTAACCCTAATCCTGCGGGAAATGTACAGACTGTTACAATCAATTCCTCAGTTACAGATGAAGTTGGAGTTGGTAAGGTTTATGCAATAATTACAAAACCTGATGGTAGTACAAAGAATGTTTCAATGAATGACCCGGCAGGTGATGGGAATTATACCGGACAATATGCTGGGACATGGCGAAAAGGTGAATACAATGCAAAAGTGATTGCAGAAAATATTGATGGCATAACAACTAAAAGTTCAGCTACATTTGATATTGAAATATACGGACAATCGAATGTTAAGTCAAATAAAGACAAATTCCTCAATTATGAGAACGTTCTATTGGATGATACTGAGTGGAAATATAAGCAGAACATAACACTTTCTGCAACACAGCCGACACCTGTTGGATATCAGGTTGAGATTCAACTTGATAATTCAAATGTTGGACATAATTTTGACTGGAGCAACAATTGCTTAGATATCAGATTCAAAAATGAAAATGAGAATAATCTTTCTTACTGGGTGGAAGAGTGCAGTCCTACTGGGGAAAGTGCTACAATATGGGTGAAGATAAACTCGAGCATTGATGCTAGTAAGACTATTTATATGTATTATGGAAATCCTTCTGCAGCGAACGAAAGTAATGCTTCAGAAGTTCTTGATTCAGGTGGATTGTGGCTTACAAATTGGCAGGATGGACATACAAGCAGTCCTGGTGATGAAGCTGGAATGGATGGCCTTTTCTCAGCTGTAGCATATAGTGGCAGAGATGGCTGGGGTGTACGTTCACAGGTTGATTGTACAAATGATGCATGTAATATTTATGGAGGAGATGATAATTATTTAACATTGCTAGAAGGCTGGATAAGGGCGCCTGAATCCGGCCAATATACTTTTGCAACTGACTCAGATGACGCTTCAGATATCCTTCTTCAGGGAAATAACTGGAAAAGCGATATAGGGGGTACCAATGTGGTAGGTTGGTATGGGGGCCATGGTGTAAGTAATGACTGGAGTCATAATGGACAAATAAACCTTAATAAAGGCTTCCATCGTTATGTTTATAGGCACGAAGAAAATACAGTTGGAGATGCATGGAAAGCAGGATGGCAGACACCTTCAAACACCTCAATAGATTATATACCTTCTGCCTATCTATATCATATAAAGCATAGCGATGCAGATGTTTCAGCCAGTTATGGCGCAGAAGAAAACATACAAAATGGATTTTTCAATACAGGTAATACTACTATAACTGGCTACAGATGGGTTAATGTACAGAGATGGGATGGCAGCTCCTGGAAAGACTTATCAGCTTCCGCTATGATTAACGACAGGGCATTTGATAATCGGAAAACTATATCTCCAAATAGCCTTCTTGGTATCACACCAGATTGGAATCTAAATCCATGGAACACTGATGACTATGATCCAGGTTGGTATAGAATAAGAGCTGCGCTAGTAGATAACTCAACAAGCCCTAGCCAGGCGTCTTCAGTTATTGTAGATAGCAATAGTAACAGGATGGAGACGTTTTATAATTTCACAATAAAAGAATCCAGGTTAATTCTTAATAATATAACTTATCCTAATCTTAACAATTATGGTTTTGTAGAGTATGAAACTGGTGATACTGTCGACTGGATTGATGTTGAGCTTAAAGCAATTAATAATACCGCAATAGATGTGAATACCACTTTTACATTGCTTGATAAGGTTGGGGTAGGGTATGCTGGTTTTGGACCTGAAGAAGAAGTAAAGCATTATGGAAATATACCGGTAGACACAACAAAAACAAAAAGATGGGATAACTCTTCATCAGGCTATTACATCCCTGCAAGTCTTGTAACAGGTACATATAAATTGAACTGGGAAACTAAGATGGGTTTGCAAAATGGTGCTGATAAAATAAATAAAACTGAATATGTTTGGATACATAATATCCCTTCAACATTTAATACTTCAGTATTAGAAAGGTTATACATTAATCATTCAACCAATGTGAGTTTTGAGCTTGAAAATCTCTGGACAACTGATAATATTACAGATGTTTCAGTAACTATTAATTGTCCAAATATACCTGATTTAAATTGTGGCTGTTTACTCAGTGGACAATCCGGCAGCAATGTCTGTAATCTTGGTGAAATTCCATCTAACAATAAAGGTCAGGCACTATTTAACTTGACTGCTGATGAGACTGCACCATCAGGTGATTATTATGTTAACTTTACAGTGAATTATACTAATCCTGTAACAAATAAAAAATCATGGGTAGAGGTAAACAGGGAACTCTTAGAAATAAGGGTGCTTGGTATATTGGCAATTAATGATTATTATCATGACAATACAGTTATCAGGGGAAATAATGCTACCTTTAAGACCTTTGTTAATAATACAAATAACACTATGGGAATTAATGATGCATGGTTAAACTATACTTTAATTCCTGACTATTGGACAGTTGGTAGCGGCAGTTTAAGTCAAGGAGCCAATCCTCTTGGTTATGAGAAACTTTTATGGAACAACATCACTTTTGATATTGGTTTGGATGCAGATTTAGGTGAACAAAAACTAATAGTTAACTCTAGCGGAAGAGATGTGAAGCCTGATTTTAAACAACTCTTTATTGATGTATATGGCGAAACATACTTTGACAGTTTTACTGTTGATGACCTAAATGCGAGTAGGGGAGAAATAGTCCAATTGACAGCAAGACTGATGTGGGATAATGGCAATCCACTCTCTGGAGAAACAGTTTATTTTTACGACCAGACAAACGGTACAGTGATTGATTCAGCTACTACTGACTCTTCAGGTTATGCGAGCATTAATTATCCTATTGATAATGATGTTTCCCTTGGATATCATACTCTTAATTCAACTTATGAAGGCAATCCATCAATATATAGTCTAGATTCCAATATTTCAACTGCTTTGGATATAGGATTACAGCCTACTATAAATAGCGTAGCAAATCATCCTGACCCTGTAGGTTATGGTATTAATGAAACTATTACTGCGAATATAACTGATGATGATGAAATTGATAAGGCAATTGTCAATATCACTTACCCCAACGGGAGCACAATCAGTAGAAAGATGTATGAAACCTCAAGTGATATTTACAAGTATAATTTCAATGATACATGGTTTAATGGCACATATTCATACTTCGTATGGACAAATGACACAACAGGAAGCACTGACAAAAGTGGTGTAAATACATTCACACTGGAGCAGACTGGCAGATTATTATTCTCTACAAACCAGAGCGATTATGAGCAATTCAACCTTGTTAGGCTTGATGAAGGTAGCACATGGTGGAATTCATCGTGGAAGAAAAAAGTGCCGATAACATTATCTTCATCGAGTATAACTGAGGAAAATTACCAAGTCCTAGTAGATTTGAATTCAACTAATGTTGGAGATAATTTTGACTGGGGCAGAAGTTGCGAGGATATAAGGTTTGCAAACTCTACAGATGATGGCAGTTTAGATTTCTGGATAGCTGAATGCGATTCTTCTGCAGAACAGGCAAAAATATGGGTTGAGGTGGATGATAATATCACCTCTGAGCACACAATTTATATGTACTATGATAATACTGGCGCTACAAGCGCAAGCAGTGTTTCTGAAACCTTCATGGGTGACCAGATTTTCCTTCTAACAGGAGACTCTTCATTGGGTTCTTTTTCAGGCGGTCATGAAGATGTTGATAATCTCAGGGCAAATATAGGAACAAGTGGTTATGCCGAACATGGTAGAGGTTATGTGAGTGGAGTTAATCATGCAGAGAACCCATATGGTGGTAATGACGATTATTACTCCAGGTACAGGTTCTTGTTCATTGCTGATACAACTGGCACACACGGGTTTGGAACAAAAAGTGATGATGAAAGTGAAGCGGCATACTTGCCTTATGATGGTTACGGAGATGGAATAAGCACCTCTGACCCTCATCCATATGGCGAACACACTATATTGGCCAGCCAGTATGATGGCTGGCATAATGATGATCCTTGTGGTAATGTTGCAGCAGCTACTGAAGGAACAATGGATATGACTGCAGGTGCCGGTTATTGGCTTGAATATGTGCAAATCGAGCAGACCGGAGGGCAAGATATGATAATGTGTGTGGATGCGAACAATGACGGTACTTATACTACAATGTCTGCTGCAAATTTTCCTGATCAGATTTATGCAAGGAAATACATAACTCCTGAACCTACAATCTCTATTGGAAAGGAAAAGCCAATATCTACTTCCTACACAATTCCTGATATGAGGGGGCATCTAGTAATGGAAGTGCAGCAAAATACAGAAACCGGATGGGATACACTTACTAAACATGTTGATCAAATAGCTTCAGGTGAGTTCACACCAAGCCAGGATAATAGATTAAATTTATCAGAAGTATGGAATCCAAATCCATGGAATACTACAAATAGTGATGATGGTTTATACAGGATTTATGCATACATGGTTGATCCGTATGGAAATTCTCTTGCAACTGAGGGGGATATAATAAATGGTAGCGCTAATTTCACAATTCTTCCACCACCTGTTAATGTCACTCTTAATACAATGAGGATTTACAATACTACAAGCTCAACAAGATATAGTGGGGGGGCCCTTGTTGATAGTGGTCTTAACAAGACATTTAATTTGTTCCTTAATAAATCTTATAGAGTTGAGATAGAATTAGAAAATCAATTTGATTCAAGTCCTTGGGATATTAGCAAAACAATTGTAAATCACTCTAAGTTGAACTCATCATGGCACATTGGTCCATCAGACATATGGTTTAAGGTAGGTTCAGGCTCTAGAGAGGAAAATGGAAGCTTTACTAATGGTATTGTAAGATGGAATACTACTGGCCACACAACAGAAGTGCCTAGTAATAGTGAAGTGACATTTTATTACTCTTTAAATACCACCCCTATTAGCACAAAGGGCGATTATCCTGTAAAATTTGAATTGGAAGACCCTATCTTCAAAAGGACAGATAATTCATTATTCCATGTTATTCCTCATGCAAAGGACAGGCCTAAAATTTACAATAATACATATAATGTTAGTGAAAGGGAAGTAATCAGGTTGTTTAATTCGACTAAAATATTTGCAAGATGGAATCAAGAAATTGCCGAAGCAGATGTATATTACAATGCAACAATATCACCCATTATCTCGGATGATATTACATTGCCTTCACCCAACCCGTATAACTGGACTAATTACACATTTACTCCTTCAGCTTCATGGCTCTTGGGAACGCACGTGGCAAAAATTAAAGCCAAAAATCCATCAGATGCATGGAATGATACACTTCAGTATCTTGACTTTAATGTTTATGGATTAGCTTATATTAATGATATGTCAGCTAATGCTTCGAGCATGGGTATCGGCGAGTCTGTTGAAATTAATTGCTCTGTTTATGATGATTCGAATAGTACAAGAATACGTGATTATAATGTAAGTATATTTTCTTCACTTGATGGGGAAATTTATAATGGTTTAACGGATAATCAGGGTCAAGTAAGCTTTACATACACTCCGACAAATTATGGCATAATTGAAGTCACATGTAATATCACAGAGCAGGGGTGGTATAAAACTGATTCACGGTATAAGACGAACAAGTCAATTTTTGTTATGGAGTATATGCCTCCTAATTATTATGATGTGGATGGGCCTCTTAGTGTTCATAAAACTGAGTTGATGGAAACAACCTCAAGATGGACGGATAATGCTGAGCTTGATCATGCATATTTTGAGTTTGACCTGAACGGAAGCCTTGAAAACTTTAGTGACCAAAGCATAAGCGGAAACAATACATGGGCAAATTTCAGCTATCTGATTCCAAGTGATTCAATACCTGGTATTTATAATTGGAGACATCGGGTAAGGGATACTTCATACAATTATAATATAACACCTCTTCGTTCAGTAGAAGTCTGGGGCTGGTCTGAAATAGATATGATGAATCAGACCCCTGGTAGTTTGCAGTTAGGAAATTATACTACAAGCGGATGTCATGTTCAGGATGCTAATTCAAGCGGTGGTTTGCAAAATTATAATGTGAGTTTCTGGAGAAATGGTGTATATATGGGATGGAATCTAACTGGTTCGAATGGTTGGGCCACATTTACTTTCAATGATTCAACTACTGGATTGCATAATATTGAATGTAATATAACTGATGCAGCATCTATTTATTATAATGTGAGCACTAATAATGAAGCAAATGAAAGCCTTAATGTAGTTGACAGTGCTGATTATTTCCCGCCGTATCTACTGAGTTATGGAATAAATGATACAGAACTTATGCGTTATGACTGTCTTGAGGTTTATGGGCAGTGGAACGAGGAAATAAACTATTCAAGGGCGTTATACAATAAAACAGACACGATAACACCTGACTATATAAGTAAACCATATGTTGCAAATTGGACAAATAAGACTATTTGCATTGATGACACCTGGAATGTAGGGACAAGGGGTGTGAGAGTTTGGGCTAACGATACTTCTGGAAATATAAACAACTCAGTAGAATTTAAAAATTTCAATGTTACCGGAAGGAGCGCAGTGGAGTTTGTTTCGCCTGTGGGCACTGTTCAAAAAGGAGAATTCAATGTCACTTGCGGTGTAGTTGATAATGATACAAATGAGAATATATCTGGTTATACAATTATATTTTATGATTATGATAGTAATAATTTTGCTTCAAAGACAACAGATATTGATGGAAAAGCAACTGCCTTGTATGATGGGACGTCTCTTGAAGGGGACTATACGTTTACCTGTCAGATAATGGCCGAGGGCTTTTATAATACTGTTAAAACGACAGATGATGGTACATTTACTGTGGTTGCTGAAGACACTTTCCTTGATATTTGGGATGATACTGATTTATCAACTAAGTATCAACATGAGAACATTACCTTTTATGCTAATTATACAGACTCTTCAGGATTTCAGAAAGACGGAAGTTGTAATCTAACCATCTTCAAAGATTCAGGTAATTTATCATTTAACATGAGTAAAAATAATATTTCAAATCTATATGAATATAATTACTCATTTGCAGAGAAAGGGATTTACCAGTGGAATGTTACATGCAATTCAAGTGATAGTCTTCCAATAACAAGAAACGATACTGTTGTTGTAAATGATTCTGTTGGGCCTAAAGTCAATATTGAAAGCCCTGTTAATAATTCAAATCTTGATTACGGCAATATTACTTTTTATTATAATGTGACTGATGAAAGCGGCATAGAAAACTGTTCGCTAATACTAAATGGCATCATTAATCAAACTAATTCAAGTGTAATTGAGAACCAGAGCCAGAATTTCACAGTAAATAATATGTATCCAGCGGAGTATAACTGGTCTATTAGATGTTATGATAATTCCTCAAGGCAAAATATGGGTGAAAGTGATGAATATAATCTGACAATAAGTGGGGTAATCATTTCGTTAGACTGGACTAATTATTCAAGTAAGGTATTCAGGGGATGGAATAATATTGAATATAGTGTAAACGTAAGTGCAGAAGGAACAATCGATGCCAAAAATACAAGCGTAATAATGGAAATACCCGGTGGGTGGTCTTTTGCTCCAGGTAATGTATCAAACAATACAATTAATATCAGTGCAGGCGATACCAAAGAAATCTCTTGGTTAGTTGATATTGGGGAGTTCGCACCATTTGGAAATCAATCTATTAATGTGAGCTCAATGTTAGATGTAGCAGGACATAATGATAAAACAAATTTAACTGTTAAAGTAAATTCAATTGATTTATCCGCTGAAATAATAAATCCTGAAAATAATAGTTGTACATTTGGTCATCTGAATGTTGTTTCTAATATCACAAACCATAATCTAATAAATAAAAGCTCAGTAAATATTACATTGCTAGTCAATAATTCAATTGTACAGACAGGTCTTTATTCAATAAATGAAAATGAAACCTTAACTCTTTCTTTTGATGAGTACATTTTGAAAAATGAAACAAATTATAATGTGTCTTTGGCAATTTATGAACCCAGTGATGGTAATCAAGATAATAATATTGATACCATTTTTATTTCAAAGTATTACAGGGATGTTAGTTTTAATTATGGATTGGAGAGTGTCTCTGATGATAATTATAATGTCACTTTAGTTATGACTAATAATAAAAATTGTAAGCTGAAAGAATCTCAAACTACTGGGTTAGTAACCCAGGAGTTCACTTTAATAGATAATACACCTGTTTATAATGAAACAATGAGCCTTGCTTATGGAACTACTTATTCTTGGTATAATAGCATTGGTGCTTATCTTAGTGAAAATGCTGAATATTCTGTAAGAGGAAGCGGTAATTATTCTGTAAAAGATCTATATATGATTGCTGCCTCTGCATCTAGATAGTAGATTTATGGCTTGAAGTATTATGTGAGTTTATTTTAATTTTAGATTTATTCTTTGAATCTTTTCCAAGCGTTTGTTCATAACGTGTGCAGGATGTAAATTAGGAAGAGTAATATAGTTAACAGATAAAAAATAAATACATGTGTTTCATTATATTTTTTTTTATTGATCAGATAAAAATGTATAAATCCTGCCACTAATGCTGCATACAATAATTCAGGGCTGATAAAATAAACCATTGGATAAACGGCAACAAAAAATATCCCTATCAATATTTTTGAATTTCTAAGTCCAAGGATAACTGGCAAAGTTAAAATGCCTTGTTGTTTGTCTCCTTTGTAATCCTTGATATCGATAAAATTAATTACTAAAGTGAAGCCAGCTAAAAGCAAATATATGTAAGAAGGGACTTCATGAAGTCCATCGCTTGTTATCATCAAAAATCCTAATATTACTAATATCAACGAGTTAAGAGCAATCAAAGCCTTTGAAAAAAGAGGTATTCTTTTGAGCCTTAAAGGACGGGCTGAATATAAAAAGTAGTTGCCCAAAAATAATAGAATGATAATAAATTCTTTATAGCCTGCTGCGAGTGCATAAACTATTGCTAATATCAAGGCTATGTAGGATATTTTTTCGTATGTTTTTTTCGTAATTTTTTTTGCAACTAAAATTCTTTTTGGATTTGATACTTTATCAATATCATAGTCTTCAAGGTTATTAGTAATAAGTGAATATAAACCTGCAAAAAAGATACTAACTGGTATAAGCGCAAAGTTCAGAACATTGCCTGTATGAATGTAAGGATTAGATTCTTTAATCCCAAGGATTACACCTAATATGAACATAAACTCAAAGTGCGCTAATCTTACCCAGGAGAACTCAGATATTATCTTCCTAAATATCTCTTTATTAGCATAAAAAGCAATGATTATTGACATTATGAATATTATTAGTAAGTATGCCCCGCACATTAAGGTGTCTGAGTGGCTGCCTGGCAAATCAAAAAATGAAAGAGTTTGCTTAACTATAAAAGGCATTATGCTAAAGATAAATAAAATCACATAAAAACCAAATACCCCTAGAAGTCCTTTGCTTATTCTTTTTGTTGAAAGAAATAAATAGATAAATATTCCAAGTAATACGAGGATGATCTCAAGCTTCATACCTAGTGTTATTCCGCTTCCTGAAAAATTCCCGGTAAATGTAAAAAACCGGAGCAGTAGATTACCATGTACTTCAGGAAGTATATAACCCATATTGTAGCCTTTACCCTTGCTGAAAATTAAATCAATAATAGGGGCAATGATTAATACAAAAAAGGAAGGAAGAATTATCTTTATTAGTTTGATAATAGGTTTTTTGCTCAGTAAATAAAATAATAGAATTGCAAAACAGGAAATGGCCACATAAAAGAATAAATAGTGCATAAAATACTCAATTCTTATTCTCGTGTTATCTGAAATAAATTCAATAAATGTTCTTAGAGTAACGCAGAAAACAAAGGTAAGAATAAAATATACTAAAGGGGCTTTTGAATTTTCAATATTTTTTATTATTTTGTCAATATATGAAAATGCCCCTTTAATGTTTTGTTTTTGCATAGTTTTGCCCATAATAACAACTACTTAAACTTTTTGTTAGACTTTTATTCTTTGGAATTTTCAGGAACTCTACATTTAATCATGATATGGCGATGTTTTATTGTTATTCTTATTCGTTTTTTAATTTGGTTTTTATAGATGTGTTTTTTGGATTTATTAGTTAATTTGCTTTATAAACAGGAGATTGTTATAAATTTCTGGTGAACTAAGTTAAATTTTGTATGGTGTTGTTTTTACCTTAATAATTCGAAAAAGCCTTTTTAACCAAAACATTTAAATACTAGTATACACATTACTATACTGGCAAGATATAAAAAGCCAGCTTGGAAAGAGTTTGAAATTTCAGAGGTTATTATGGAAAA
>JBNJGV010000005.1:0-28750 GCA_051819785.1 Nanobdellota archaeon
GTATAATATTGAACTAGGGCTCAACCCCTTCGATGACAAAATAATGGAAGGCGACAAATGCACTCCTGAAGGAAAATATAAAGTTGAAGTTGTTAAAGACAGGGGTGAAACAAAATTTTACAAAGCATTTCTTATAAATTACCCTAATAATGAAGATTTAGCAAGATTTGAAAAATTGAAAAGATCCGGAGATATTACAAATCTAGCAACACCTGGCAGCCTAATAGAGATCCATGGACGTGGTTCAGGAAATAAAGGCAAAAACAAAGGCTCTAACTGGACATGGGGCTGTATTGCACTTTCAAATAAATCTATAAACGAGCTTTTTCAATACGATATTAACAAAGGCACACCTGTAACAATAGTAAAATATGGAACAAAAGAAAATTATTAGATTCCTGAAGAAACCTTTTCCTTGAAGGCAGGGATTCCTTCAGGATGCTCCCAATCATAATACATCCACTTCCCTTCTTTTTTATATAAAGCTCCCATCTCATAAGGTTTTTTACCGGGTAGGCTAAATCCAGCAAGACCCACTGCTTCATTTACAATAAGAGAATATTTGGTTGCCCTGCCTGCATTCTTAGCCGCATTTTCCTTACTAATATCAATCATTTTTCTAATATACTCTTCAGGATTTTCTTCACGTAATTTCATCATATCAGGAGTAAGAGACTTTTTTACAGTGTCATCATTTGTAGGAGCAACATATGTATAGCCCGCGATAATCTCAGTATCTTCAGGTACATTCTTTAAATAGTTTCTCAATTGCCTATTATTTTCCTCAACTTTCTGATTATACCTAATTCTCCAGTTTTCTTGGGTGTATTCCATAGGCCCTGGCTTGATGGTATCTATTTCAGGAACAGAAGCGCAAGAACTTTGTATAATAGTTCGGGCAGGCGGCATATCCTCATAGTAAAGCCTTTCCCCATTATCACCAAATATATAATCATCTGGTTTCCCAAGACTTTTTGAATAATGGTGGCCTGTCGGAATTAAATAATCTACATCCTTATCAACTCCAAATTTCATCTGGCCAGGAGAATGTATATCTACACTGATTGAAGAACCAGATCCCTTACCGGATATCAAAGAGCGAACAACTTTAAGATTCTCAGAATTTACCGGAACAACAGCTATATTGAAATTTTTTTTGCCTGAAACACTCGCATGCGCAGTCGGAGTAGAAAAAGTGCCACCTAAAAATGAGCCCGCGCCATGAACAAGACTATGAACACTTTCAAGGGCAGCACCTCCGAAAGCCTCCCTTTCATCATCAATAATTTTATCCTTAACACCATCTCCATCAAAATCAAGACCAATAGCTGTACCTTCTTTAGAAACAACTTTTGCCTCTTTTAGCTTACCTTTATTATTTCTATAAGCAACTTTGCGTCCTTTTTCCAGATTCTGGACGATACTCCCTTCAAAAGATTTCAAGACTTCTCTTGACAATAATTTACCTTGATTATCAGCATTCTCACCTAAAAAATTTACAACTTCATTTGGATTAACATATTCAACAGAATTTTTATCATTATGAATAAGATTAGCATTAAGATTCATGTCATAAGTCACTTGATCATCTTCCCCCATAGTCAAAGAGAAACCTTTTTGTTTTTCAACCCAAAAATAAGGATCAACTATGCCAGTTTCAATCATAGATATTCTCTGAAGGCTCTTATCGAAATATTTTTTGTCGACCTTATAATCATCATCTACTTTACTTATTTTCATATGCAAAGGAGAACTGCCCTTTGAATCCCCTGAAAAAAGATCGCGGATTTTAATATACTCTTTGTAGTCTGCAACCATGCCACCTTCTTCTGCTTTTATTAATACGTCCTCTGAATCAGAATCCTGCTTTCTTTGAAAAAATGCAGAATCTTTATGACTTCTATAACTGAATTCTTTAGTGCTAATATCCAGTTTACCTCTTGCCTGTACCTTGCCTGGGCTGAGAAAAGCCCTGGCATTCTTGTCTTTTGACTCGAGAATATATTCATCAGTTTTTATGCTTAAACTACCATGTGTCTTGAGAACACCATCTTCATAATAAAAAGAATTACCCTCAAGGTTATCAGGCATTGAACTAGCAGACCAGTCAAACGAAACAGGATAACCAACTGTTTTTACACTTAACCCTTGATCTTTAAACTCTAATTTAGATTGCTTTGCGCTATAACTTTTTATAACGATATTATCTTTTTTTTTCTCAAAATTGCCATTAATGTGTATTTTTTTTCCATCTCTACTAAGAGTAGCTTCACAGTCATAGCATAAAACTTCATTACCCTCCATACTTAATGAATCTTTGCTTTTGAAAAAGACACTTGTCCCGTCATTTAGGTTTATTTTCCCATTGATTTTACCATTAATATCAATAGCATCCTCCCCCTGGCCAAAATTAAACACTCCATCATTGTAGCTAAATGAATTGGCACTACTTATATTAGCGACATCTCCTTTTTCTTTGTCTTCTATGAATATCTTACCCTTTGAAACAGCTATTGAAAATTCATTTTTCGGTAAAGTGGCCGGCTTAAAGGAAGGGAAATCACCAATTAACTCTCCTGTTTTCTCATCAAATCTCATTTTGTCAGCACCAAAAAAATCTATATCAGCATTATAAGGCTCACCAGAAAAAACAATCCCCACAGTTTTTAAATCAGCATCACAAAGATTATCAAATTCACCTAAATTACTCCTGATTTGATATTTTGTTGCATGCTTAAGATATTTAGACTTAATTTCATCAGGATTAAAACATGCTACCGGAATTTCTGAAACTTTTGAACCAGTAATCCTGCTTTGGTCGACCTTATCCCAATCAATTTCAGGATTAGTAAGCCTAACATCCTTAAAGTCTTTTACATTCTCCCAATTAATCTCTGAATAATCAGCATTATCCCAATCAAATCCATCACAACCCAGTTCGTCAGGACATTCAGCAATGGCTATAGCAGAAAAGATTAACAAAGCCAAAAATATATTAATTATTTTCATTTTATCATAAATGTTATGTTTCTACAATCACTCAAACCATACGAATCTTCTACACAAACCTCAACTTCGTATTCTCCTTTTACAACAGGTGTAAACTTAATCTGGCCGGTTGTTTGATTAATATTGATAAGTGGCGCGCTTGAATAATACCTTAAAGTATCGTTATCGGGATCACTTGCGTTTAAATTATATTTAAATTCTTCTTTCTTATTCATTACAAAATCAGGTATAAACATTAATGTTGGAGGCATATTATCAATATTTTTAACTGCAGCGTTGAATACTAAATTATCTGTACCATTATAAAGAAAGGTATAAACAATAGATGAGGAGTCATATGGTAACACAAGAAGAGATATTCTGGAGTGTTTTGCCAGCAAATCCCTTATAAAAAATATATCTTGATCATTTTTTAACAAATCAGTTTTTAATCTTAAAATATCAAACAGAGGCAAATCTGAAGAAGAGGAAAATTCTTTGATATGTTTTACACTTGTATTATAATCAAGCCGCAAAGGGTAGAATAAATTAAAAACAATCTTATCAGCTAGTATATCTACTTCTGCTGAAGGTTTACCTTCAGCAGTTAACATGGTTGAATTAATTCCATCAATACAACCAGGAATATTTTCCTGAACATATCTTGACAATTCGTCCTCCATTGAAACTACATCTGGCGAAACGTTTTGGTTTTCAATCCAATGGTACCTTACACCCATTTCTGAATCTAAGGACAAATTACATTTATAAATACAGCCCCCCTGAATTGATAATAATTTTACACCATCTACTAGAGTTTCATGCATACAACTCTGCAAATATGTCCTTAGCTTTTGCTCCTCAGCTAAAATGGCTGCTTGCCTAGAGCCATCTTCAGAAGGAGAACTACTAATACTTTCAAAAAAGAAGAAGGTTGCAGAAACTACAATAATGATAATTATGCCGATTATTAAAAAAAATGACACTTGAGCCCTCAATTTCATTTTATTAATCTATTTTATATCTAACCCGGAAAACCTGGTTGATTTTCTAATCCTCCTTTTTCCATAAGCGTAATTTCCCTTTTACTAATATCCTACAAAATAGTAAAAATTTATTAATTTTAGAATTGGAAGATTATTTTATAAATGTTTTTGGGAATTAAACCAATACTTTTATAAATTAACCAAAAACCCAATCTGATAGGTGAATATCATGAAATTGAACCCGATCGAAAAGACAAAGAACAAGATTATAATCGAAATCCAAGGTGAAAACCACACTCTTTGTAATGCTCTAAAAGAAGAATTGTATAGTGATGATACTGTCAAAAACGCAGGTTATTTTATAGAGCATCCTACTGTAGGAGTCCCTACCATGGTCGTAGAAACAAAGCAAGGCGGAGATGCCATTAAGTCAATTCAAGAAGCCTGCACACGACTAAAAAGGAAAAACACATCATTTTTGAAAGCTTTTGAAAAAGAAGTAAAATGATTTTACAAGCAGATGGGCAAAATCTTCTAAAACTAGCAAGAGAGTCCATTAATACTTATTTCTCCGGCTCAAATCCGGATATAAATAATACCAAACATCTAACTGAAAAGAGAGGACTGTTTGTCACTTTACATGAAAATAAAAGCTTAAGAGGGTGCATAGGCTTTCCTGAAGCCACATTGCCGCTTTATCAGGCAGTCATTGAAGCAGCCAGGTCAGCAGCTTTTAAAGACCCAAGATTTTCGGCCTTAAGCACTGATGAACTTGAAAAGGTTCATATTGAAATATCCGTACTCACACCGCCTAAATTGATTAAAGGTGCCGAACTACAGGATTATGAAGAAAAAATAGAAATAGGAACGCACGGCTTAATCATAAAGCACCCTATGGGAACAGGGCTTTTGCTTCCACAAGTTCCTGTTGAGCAAAACTGGAATAAAAAAGAATTCTTAGAGAATATATGCTTAAAGGGCGGTCTTCCAAGTGAAGTACTTAATAATGAAAAAACAGAACTTTACTCATTTAAAGCCCAAATATTTTCTGAATGATTAAAAAATAATTAAACTTGCTGCTCGGATTATATAAGACATAAATCAGTAGTACAAAATTAATTCTGCCTTGCAAGTTCTATTAAAGTTAAGTATAACAACCGAAAAGCATACTTAATAAATGAATTTTAAAAGTAGAATTTTTGAGAAAGAGTTAATCCGGAAAATTGACACCAAAAGTAACATTTAAAAATGTTATACAGTTAATCTTATTTTATGGATGTAAAGAAGGTAATGCAAGACCTTAAAGAAAAGATCGATTGTGAACTGGAGAATTATTTTGCTCAAGTAAGCTTCCCTGAACAAGGGCTTGAAATCCTTGACGATATTAAGGAATTTACTTTAAGGAATGGTAAAAGAATCAGACCAATTCTTTTAATTTATGGTTTCAAAGCTTTCGGGGGGTTAAGTGAAAAAGAGATAATAAAAGCTTCAATTGCTGTTGAAATAATGCAAAGTTTTCTTCTTATACATGACGATATAATTGACTGTGATGAGACAAGAAGAGGAAAGCCAACCCTTCATAAGATATATGAAAAAAGAAATCAAAACATTACAGATTGCCCTGAAAAACTAGGAAAAGACATAGCAATAGTCTCAGGAGATATTGCTTCGGCAATGGGGCAGATGATTATACAAAGATGTGATTTTAAAAGCGACATAAAGCTTAAAGCAATTGAAATATTTAACCAAGCTTTAATCAAAACATGCATAGGTCAAATAAAGGATGTATATTCAAGTTATAAAGATATTAAAGAAAAAGAAATTGAATCCATACAAAGATTAAAAACTGCAACATACACGCTTGAATCCCCGTTGGTGTTAGGAGCTGTTCTTGCAGGAGCAAATCAAGATATGATTGAAAAACTTAAGAGGTTTGCAATACCCATAGGAGAGGCTTTCCAGATACAAGACGATATAATAGGGCTTTTTGGCACCAAAGAAAAAATTGGCAAGCCAGTTGGAAGTGACTTAAGGGAAGGAAAAAGAACTCTTCTCATTGCAAAGGCTATAGAATGGGCTGCTGAATCAGAAAAAATGATCTTAAAAAAAGCATTAGGAGATAAAGATATTACTCAAAGCAAGGTTCTGCAAGTAAAAAATATTATAGAAAAAACTGGTTCACTTAAGTATTCAAAAAGGAAAGCTAAAGAATTACTAAACAAAGGAGAAAAAGAACTTAATAATTTAGACATTACAGATGATTCCAGAGAATTTTTTAAAGGCATCATCAAATACATGGGAAACAGGGAGTTTTAAAGATGACAAAGGAAATTGCAATAGGAAGTAAAAAAATAGGCAAGGATAATCCTGTGATAGTACAATCTATGTGCAATACTAAAACACTTGATACAGCAGCGACTATAAATCAGATAAAAAAACTAGAAAACGCAGGGTGTGAAATGATAAGGGTGGCCGTACCCGATATCAAGACTGCAAAGATTCTTGGAAAAATAAAAAAAGAAATATCAAATCCGCTAATAGGAGACATCCATTTTGATTATCGCGTTGCAGTAGAAGCTTCAAAGCATTGTGATAAAATACGAATCAATCCAGGAAATATTGGAAAATGGGAGCATGTAAAGGAAGTTTTAGAATTTGCTAAAAAGAATTCTTGCGCAATCAGAATAGGAGTTAATATGGGTTCTCTTAGTAAATCTTCTGAAAAAAAGTTTGGTAGAAACTCTAAAGCAATGGTAGAATCGGCGCTGGAATACATAAATTTTTTTGAAAATAATGAATTTTATGACATAGTAGTCTCGCTTAAATCCTCTGATGTGAAGACAACTATAAAAGCAAACAAAGAATTCTCAAAAGTAAGCCAATACCCCCTGCATATAGGAATTACTGAAGCAGGAACTAAAAAGGAAGGTACCATTAAATCATCCGTTGGTATGGGCGCTTTGCTTTCTGAAGGTATAGGTGATACAATAAGAGTTTCTTTGACTGAAAATCCTGTAGAAGAGATTGACGTTGCTTATAATATCCTCAAAGTATTAAAACTGAGAGAAAAAGGCAGAACAATTATTTCATGCCCAACTTGCGCAAGAACCCATGGCGAACTTATAAAAATCACAAAAGAAATTGAAGAAAAGACAAAAAATATATCCAAACCAATAACCATCGCTGTTATGGGCTGTGAAGTCAATGGGCCAGGAGAAGCTAAAGAAGCTGATGTAGGAGTCGCACTGGGAAAAGATATAGCGTATATTTTCAAAAAAGGAAAAATAATCAACAAAATCAAACAAGAAGATATAGTCGAGCAATTAATTAAGGAAATATAAAATGAAAGAGATTAGAAGACTTGAATTAGCTGTGCACCTTTTTGATGATATAAATTATCGCAAGGATTATCCTGCCACAAAATATCATAGCAGATACACATCTGAAAACGAGAGCTTAATTAAAAATAAGTATATGCAGAGAATTGAAGATTTAGCTGAGGACGAGAATAGTTTTTTAATTTTTGTTGCGCACACCCGTATAAACAGGGGTGAAGTCCATCATAATGTAAAAGAGATTTATATGGATATATTAGATAAAATGCCAGGAAGACATAAAAAATTAGAATTGAGTGTTGATACAAGAGAAATAGATAAATTAAAGGGATACATTACACAAGACACAACCTTCAGAGCATGGGGAGAATATACAAGCGGATGCGTTCTCAATGATTTTTTAAGGCTAAAAGAATGCTTAAAAAAAGATACTGATTACAACACTATAATCACAGAGCTAAAACCAGACTTGGGTGTGGACTTTGCACATCCAAGACCCTGGGAAAACTACAAGGGACTGGAAAATCAAATTAATAAATATCAACAGAATGTAAAACATAATATTGAATATTTTTACGGGAGGAGGGAATTACCAGCTTTTCAATAAAATGGAAGTAAAAGTCGCTGAGAATGCAGGAACCTGTTTTGGTGTTGCTAATGCTATAAAAATAGCCTTCAATGCAGCGAAAGAATACGAGAATATCTATATAACAGGTGAACTAGTCCATAACCCTTATGTTGTAGAGAAGTTAAAAAAATCAGGCGTAAAAAATATCAATGATATAAAAAAACTTAAAAGAGGAGACAATCTAATAATAAGAGCACATGGGGAATCAAGAGAAGTTTATGATATATGCGAAAAAAAAGGCATCAATATAATTGATTGCACATGCCCTTTTGTGAAAAAAGCCCAAAGTATAGCAACTCTTCTTGAAAGTAAAGACTACAAAGTGATTATTATAGGAGACCCTGAACATCCAGAAGTAAGAGGGATTGTAGCGCAAACAAAAGATGCTAGTGTAATTCAGTCTCCAGAAGAAGTTGATAAGAAAAACTCAAAATTCGGAAAAGTAGGTATATTATCACAAACAACCCAAACCATTACAAATTTTAGTGAAACTGTGGCAAAGATAGTAAGCCTGCCTAAAATAATAAAAGTCTACAATACCATTTGCACAGCTACAGAAGAAAGACAAAATTCAGCTAAAAAACTAGCCAAAAGAGTTGATAAAATGATAGTTATAGGAGGAAAGAATAGTGCAAATACAAAAAAGCTCTATGAAATCTGCAATAATATAGTTGATACAGCTTGGGTGTGTGATGAAAGCGAGATAATAAAAGATATGATTGAAAATAAACAAAAAATAGGAATAACTGCTGGAGCATCAACCCCTAAAGAGATTATTGAAAAAGTAAAAGAAAAAATTTCGACTTTCAATTAACCGAAAAAACTGATTATGTATAAAATCCTGGTTAATAACAAACAAAACATATTTAAAACAAATTTAGTTCCATAAAAATATATGATTTTAGGAAGGATTATAGGGAAAGCAACTACGAATTTATTTGAGTTTACAGTCGAAAAACCGATTAATAAGTTTGATTATTGCCAAGTATTTCACAAAGACTATGGTTATGTTCTGTGTCAAGTAGTGGAACTTGAAAAGACAAGTGAAAAGGTTTTAGGAAAAGCAATTGTCTTAGGTTACAAAGACGAAAGAGGCAATATCAAGCAATTAAGAAGCCCATTGGATATAAATACAGAGATTCTTAAAGCTGATGAGGATTTTATAAAATCAATAGTCATCGGAAATGAAGATACCAAAAGCGGTGCCTTCCTTGGAAGACTTGAAGGTACAGACATAAATGTTTTTCTTGAACTTAATAAATTATTAACTAAACACGTTGCAGTATTAGCAAAATCAGGGAGCGGGAAAAGCTATAGTGTGGGGGTCCTTCTTGAAGAGATAATTGAACGTAATATACCCTTATTAATAATAGACCCACATGGTGAGTACTCATCACTTAAAAAAGAAAATGATAAACAAGAAGATATTGAAAAACTAGAAAAGCTTAATTTAAAAAAGAAATCATACATAAAAAAAGTTACTGAATATGGGGATTATGAAATCAACCCAAAATTCAAGCCAATCAAACTGAATCACAATCTTACTACTCAGGAGCTTATCGATCTTCTACCAACCAAGCTTACAAACAATCAACTGGGTTTATTGTATAGTACTATAAAAAATATGGAAGAGTTGACTTTTGATTCACTTCTTGTAAATCTTGAATCAACTGATAGTAACCTTAAATGGAATCTTATAAGCACAATTGAATATTTAAAAGGCTTTAAGATATTCTCTTCTTACCCAACATCATATAATGAACTAGTGCAACCTGGGAAAGCCTCAATAATAAACCTTAAAGGTATGGAGCCTGAAGTCCAGGAGATACTTGTGTATAAGCTTTTAAAAGACTTATTCACAGAAAGAAAAAAAGGAAATGTACCTCCCTTCTTTCTAATCATTGAAGAAGCGCATAATTTTGTGCCTGAAAAAGGATTTTCTGATGCCAAGTCTTCAAAAATCATAAAAAACATAGCAAGCGAAGGCAGAAAATTCGGTTTGGGGATGTGCGTTGTAACACAAAGACCCGCAATGGTTCAAAAAACAGTATTAAGCCAATGCAACACACAAATGATATTAAAAGTTACTAATCCAAACGACCTTAAAGCAGTATCATCATCTGTAGAAGGCCTAACGAATGAAACAGAAAATGAAATAAAAAATCTTCCGATTGGTACAGCGCTTGTTACAGGAGTAGTTGATAAACCTTTGCTCGTGAATGTCAGGCCAAGAAAATCTATGCATGGTGGAGAAGCCGTGGATATATTGACAGATGATGAGCAAGAGAGCGATTTTGTCCAGGAAGTTAATGAATACAAATCCAATAAAATTACGCCCCTGATTTTACCTAAAATCACAAAGGAAGATTATAGGCTAATGACCGGAAAAGAGGAGATTAAGACAGTTTTAATTCCATGTGTTTTATTCAGCTGTAAAAACAGGACAATAGAATATAACCTGTTGATTGAAATGAATGAAGGTGGAATTGTGCTTGATATTGATGACACTGAACTAAAAACTGCACACTTACCTGAACTTGAAAGTCTTACAAAAACACAACTAAAGCTTCTTGAAAAAGCCTATAACCTTAAAGAGTTTACAATAACTGATATAATCGGATCATCCGGCCTTTCATTTGATGTAAAAGAGGATTTAGCTGACCTTACACAAAAGGGCTTCATTATAAAAAATAATGAAAATAAAACATTCGGGTTAAATGAAAAGTATATTTTTTCAAATCCTGCAAAAAAAGCATTTTATGGGAAAATCGAGTACAAGAGCGCCCCTTCCGATGTGAAAATCGAAAAGAAAATCCGTCTTGATGTTATGAAAGCAAAAATATCAAAATTTACAAATATTCTTGATAACAAGGAATGTTATCTTGTGCATTATAAATAACAAAAAATCAACGCAAGACGGCTACAAAGAAATGTTTCCATTTCTTGATCCAAAAATTCGATGAATTTTTGTTATCCCCAACCTAAAATTAAGATTCATCTTAATCCACGAACAGTAGTGAGTATGGGACGGGGTACAATCCAGAGCACAGCTCTGGATGTTCCAAAAATCCAAAGGATTTTTGTTATTTCACCCCTATTCAAATCTCTCCCGAGATTTCCAATAATAAAAATTAACACGAGGCAGATGCGAAGAAATATATGAATTAAAGCAAAAAACCTATATTCTTATTATCAAAAGGCTTACATTTTAATTTAAAATCTAAGAAGAATTATTAAATTATTAATCATTTAATAGGTTGCAAGACTTTCGAGAACTAATCTCTTTTTTTGATATAATGTATAGTTTTATCAAAATGGCTTAACTTGCCTTTAGTCTTGCTCTCTTTGTCCTGCAAATAGAAATCAACTCTTCTTTTCAATAAATCCGGCTCAAAAGGCTTAGTAATATACTCATCTACATCACAAGAAATTGCAGTTTTCAAATCATCTGAACTGTGCTTCGCAGTGAGTACTATTATGGGTATTTTTGATGTATCATTACTAAATTTCAATTTTCTGCATACCTCGAAACCATCCATTTTAGGCATCATAATATCCAAAACGATTAAATCAGGTGGTTCGTTCTGGGCGAGTTCTAATGCTTCTTTTCCATCCTCTGCTTTAAGTATATTGTAATCCTCTTCAAGACTCATTTCCAAGAGTTCACGTATAGTATACTGGTCATCAACTACCAAAATCTTCTTTTTTGCCATATCATTTACCCAAACATTATTTATACAAAAGGAACATCATATTCTGTTTTAAACCCATGAACAATAAGATAATTCCATAAAGGAGTTTTGATTTTCTTCACTTTCACAGCAAAACCTGCTTCCCTGAATAAGTTTGCGAGGCTTTCCTCATGAGACAACCAATTCACATTAGGTAAAACTTTAAACAAATCAACAAAGTCAACAAAAACAATGTTACCATTCTCAGGAATTATTTTATGAATTTCACTTAAGACTTTTTTTATATCCTGAATATAACCAAGCATACCAAATGAAACAACTGCATCAACAGAAGGGATTGAATCATGTACTCGATTTATCTGGTGAACATCATGGACAAATTTTATATTCTCATGCCCCTTTTTAATAATACGCTTTTGCGCAATCTTAACTGAACTTGAAGATATATCGGTCGCATAAATGAAACCTTCTGGACCAACTTTTTTTACCATTTCTTTAGTCAAAGTCCCCACTCCACAACCAAACTCAAGAATTTTTTTCCCGTTAATCTCTCCCAGATTGTAATCAATATCCCTTAAAATCTTTTTAGGTAATAAAACACCTTCAAACCATAAATTAAGATAGGCAAAATAATTGCTTATTGAGACAAAAAAATCAGGGTCATGATAAACTACTAATAAAAAAAAGATTGGTATTCCTGCCAAAACAAAAGAAAAGGCCAATTTAATCAAAGCTATTGCTTCGTGCGCATGGAAAGTCCAAGATATAACAAGAGATATAAGGATTAGTATAATCACAATAGGCCCAACTTTTCCAAAAGGAGCTTTAAAAGTTCGTGGATGATCAGGCATTTTATACCTTAAAATTACAAGAGATAGTATAACTATTGAATAAATTATCAATAAAAGAGGTAACAATATTTCAAGCAGCATTTGATATCTGCCTGCTGCAAGCAATATTAAAAAGGAAGTTATTATGGTCTGGAAAAGAATAGCCTTATATGGCGTATTGAATTTTGGATGGATTTTAGCAAGTCCTGGAACAAATAATTTATCTTCTGCCATAGAAAGCAATAATCTTGGGGCAGATACTATCCAACCCGCAACAGCACCCACAATTGCTAAATAAACAAGAATTGTATAAAGTGTTGAAGAAGCCTGACCATGAATAGATATAGCAATGTCTGTAAGAGGTGTAGTTGAAGCGCCAATAGACTCAAATCCTTGTACTCCTATAAGAACTACCACAAAAGACATAGCCAGAACAGCAATGAAAATTGTACTATAAATTAAAACCTTAGGCATAACTCTTGCTCCATCTTTAGTTTCTGCTGCTAAATAAGTTGCAGTCTCCCAACCAAAAAAAGTCTCGGCAACCAAAAAAACCACAACAAATATCGAAGATACAGGTGAAACAAAAAAAGGTGTAAAATTACCCCCTGAGAGTTTTTTTAAACCAGGAATTAATAAGGAGAAAACAGTACCTAATGTAATAAATGCAAATGTAATAAGCATAAAAGAAGAAGTTTTCATACCCCTATAAGCGATAAAATTCAAAACGAATATGAACAAAAGAGAAATTAAAATATTACTTGTTATATTTATTGTTATAAAGGGTGTTGCAAGTGTCCATAAGACATTTTGTTGTGGCGAAAGATACCGGATAGCGCCAACAATAAGCATTGCAATGGTTACATTTCCGGCAATAAATGCAATCCAACCCACTAAAAAACTTACAAAATGCCCATATGCCTGCTTGGTAAATTCATATATTCCGCCAGAAGTTGGAAACATACCGGTAAGTTCAGCAAAACACATGGAAATATAAACAGCAATTATAGACAGAAAAAACCATGATATAATTGAAGCAGGTCCAGCAACCCGAGCACCTACTGCTGGCAAAAAATAGATACCTGTACCCATTATAGAATTCACAGTTATAAGAAATATTGTTTTTTTCCCCAGTGATTTCTTTAATTCAGCCAACTTAACCTCCTCTGATAAATTTAGATATTAATTATTTAAATCTTTTTAAAAATATTCCCGAAAACAAAACCAAAGTATATAAAAAATAGTCTAAACATAAACAACTATTTTTTTATGTTAAAAACTCGTGACCACTACCGGTCTAAGACTGATGGCATACAATGTATCAAAATTTATAAATGATGTTGTGTCTCTAATCCTATAATGCAGGTAATGAATATTGAAGCCAAGTATAAAGGAAAAATAGATTTAAAAAATATTGAAACCAACAAACTACCAGATAGGTTAGCTGTTTTTACAACTGTCCAATATATTGATAATCTTAAAGAGATTAAAGAATATCTTGAGAGTAAGGATAAAACAGTAATATTACCAGACATGAATGCAACTTATAATGGTCAAATCCTTGGCTGCAGTATAAAAAAATTAGAAGGGATTGATGGAATGCTATATATAGGCGATGGTGAATTTCATCCTATTGCGTTGGCACTTGAAAATGACATCCCCACTTATAAATACAATCCTTTCAGCAAAAGTTTTACAATTATAAAAGAATCAGACATAAAAAAGATTCGTAACATCCAAAAAGCGGGGCTGGCAAAATTCTACCACTCAAAAAAGATAGGTATTTTAGTATCTCTTAAACCAGGCCAGTTTAATATATCAATCAAAAATAAGCTTTCAAAAAAATACCCTAATAAGAAATTTTTTACTCTTGTTTTTGGTACACTTGACCCACGAATCCTGGAAAGTTTCACATTTATTGAATGTTTTGTCAATACTGCTTGCCCAAGGATAAGCTATGATGACTACGAAAATTTTGATAAAAAAATAGTGCATTATAAATCAGTAATCTAAATAACTAATTATCAACAGGCAATTTAATTGAAAAGGTGCTACCCTTGCCAACTTTTGAATCAACTTCTATTTTACCGCCATGGAGGTCTACAATATGTTTTACTATCATCAACCCCAGGCCCGTGCCACTATGTTCTCTTGTCATTGAAGAATCAATCTGGTAAAACTTATCAAAAAGCTTAGGGATCTCCTCTTCAGGAATTCCAACTCCTGTATCTTTTACTTTTATATACATATAATTCCCTTTTTTCTTTGCAAATATATTCACCTTCCCACCATTTTTTGTAAATTTAATCGCGTTACTCAATAAATTTATTATTGCCTGCTTCAAAAAATCATGCGAAGAACTCATTACAAGATCATCCCCCAGTCTCTTGCTAAGTTTTAAGTCTTTAGAGTTTGCAAGTGTCATCAATGACTCAACAGATTCTTTTATAACCTGGCCTGCATCAACCTTTTCAAAATTTATATTAACTTTTCCGGATTCCAATTTAGAAAGATCCAGCACATCATTAATAAGCCTAGAGAGACGCTCACTTTCTGAAACAATTGTAGAGATAACCTTGGATTGTTGCGCAGTTAACTCACCAAGTTTACCCATTGATAATAATTTAGCATACCCAATTATACTGGTAAGAGGAGTTCTAAGTTCATGGCTGACATTAGAAACAAAATCAGTCTTGAGTTCATCCATTTTCTTTAATTCTTTGTTCTTTTCTTTTAACTCTTTAGTTGCTTCATCAACCTTAGATTCAAGTTCCTTGTTAAAATTAAGCACTTGGTTATAGAGTCTTATGTTCTCAATAGTTACAGCTATATGGTTCGTTAAAACACCTAAAGATTTTGCATAAAACTTAAATTTTTCCTTTTTTGAGCTTTCTAAGTGAAGGACTCCCATTACTGAGCCTTTTTTTATGAGGGGAATCGTAGCACTTGACAATACATTTTTATCAACTCCGATGTAATTTTCATCTTGTCTGACGTCATCAATAATATGTGCCTTACCTGTTTTTGCTACAAGACCGGCTATACCTGAACCAAGTTTTAGGCTCTTATTTTTGGGATTAATTGGAGGAGTTCCTGCAGAAAAAGTTAAATCAAGCTTATTATCGTTCAAAAGCATAACAAACCCATGGTCTGCTCCAGTGAATGAGACTGCCTCGTCAAGAACACGCTTGACAAGTGAATTAATATCGTGCAATTTACCTATGTTTTGAGTTATTTCTAAAAGTTCTGAAAAATTCTCTTTATCAAACTTAATGCGTTCATACAATCTTGAATTCTCAATCATCATACTCGCTGTGCTAGACAGAGCCTTTAATAATTCAATCTCATTTTCAGTAAATACATGCTTTACTCTGGTATGACAGTTGATAACACCAATGGCCTTGTTTTCAAGAGACAAAGGAACTCCTAAATAAGAAACAAGCGAACGCTCTTTCGCATTTTCTTTGTCTTTGTAATACTTGCTTTTTTGAATATCTTCAACAAAAGTTGTTTTATTAAGCTTTAACACCCTACTACTTATAGTACCCGTCATAGGAATACTCTTATGTATACTTGGATCAATATTCTTTTTATCGAATACAGCTAATCTTATAAGTTCATTTTTACTACTATCATTTAGAAATATAGAGCACCTGTCAATTTTCAATATTTTAACAATCCTGATTACAACCATATTCATAATTTTTTCCATATCCAATGTTTGGCTAATGGTACTGTAAATATCATAGAGAGTAGAAAGCCGCGTTAGTTTTTTTTGATTTTCCTTAATAAAACCTGAACGTTGTATAGCACTTGCAATCTGGTTAGCAAAAGTCATATAAAGCTCAAGATCCTCTTCAATAATCTTCCTACCACTTGTCTTATTGTCGAAACTAATCATCCCCACTACACTATTCTCAGAAATAAGAGGGAGACTTCCACTTTCCAGCCCAGCAGGTTTATCTAAGAAACTAGCTATTTTTTTCTTCCCACTTGTGCTTTTTATGACTGGCTTTTTATATTTAATACATTCATAAGCTTTCTTATGTTTTTTAAGGACAGGAATCTCTACCTTTTTAAACTCAGAATCATCCATATAATTAGAACTAACACCAACCAGTTTTGTGCCTGAAAAATTATAGATTCTTATTCTATCAAATCCTAATGATTCAAAAGTTTTGAATGCAATGTCACAGATTTTTTCAGGAGTTATTGCCTTTTGCAAAAGTGAGGATGTCCTATAAAGATTCATAAGACTTTGATTAAGTTGTTTTAACCTTTTTTCATAATTCTTTTTGTTGGTTATATCTTTTACTATATGCACAACCCTTGTAACTTTATTATTATGATCTTTAACAGGATGCACGGCAATATGCAGATTATGTTTTAAATTATTTTTTGAGTCATATATTTCCTTTTCAAAATCCTCTTTCACCCCACTATTCAGGACTTTTTTCATTGGACAATTAAAAGAAGAATCATTAGGATGATATATTTCATAGCATTTTTTTTTCTTAAGTTGTTTTGAAGATATCCCTGTCCGTTTAAGCACAACATCATTACCAAACTCAATTTTCCTTGTAGAAGCATTAATAACTATTAATTCATCGGAAATACCATTGATTATACTTTGGTTGAAGCTATTAAGGGCTTCTATTTTTTCATTACTTTCTTTTAATTTTTCTTCAGAAATTTTACGATTGGAAATATCAAAAAATGAACCAATTATATACTTTACTCCGGAAGAATTAGAACTTACACGACTATGAATTACTACCGGCAAAAAAGAGCCATCCTTTTTTATCATTGTGTATTCATAGGAAACACAAATTGGCCTGTTAGATGACCTATCACTAATACGCTCTTTTAACTGGTTGTGGTCTGCAGAATCAAACAAATCAAAAATTTTTAATTTCATAATTTCCGATTTTTTATAGCCTAACTTTTTATTAGCAACTGAGTTAATATAAAAGATATTTCCATTTAAATCTATCTTAAAAATGGGTACAGGAAAATCATCAGCAAACTCCGACACCTTACTATTATTTTGGCCCGTTTCAATCACCTATTATCTCTTTAACTTTTTTTATCAAATCATCCGGGTCAAAAGGCTTAGTGATATAATAATCAGCCCCGCTTTTCAGGCCATTAAGAATATCTCTTTCCTGACCTTTAGCACTTAAAATAGCAATATTAGTGTTTTTAGTTTTTTTATCAGCCCTTAATTTTTCACAAATATCAAAACCATTATTATTTGGCATCATAACATCAAGAAGTAATAGATCAGGATTAAGTTTACATACTTCATTATATACTGAACTTCCGTCTTTTACAACAGTGAGATTATAATCATCTTGTAATATGATTTTTAACAATTCGATTATGCTATCCTCATCTTCAGCTATAAGAATTTTCTTCTTTTTCATCTTGATTAACCTCTTCAAACATTTTAGTATATATGTCACAATAACTACAAATCTTAATTTTGTCAAAACAGGGCTCGTTTTTATTTTTTTTACAAAACGTCCCTAAATTTATCCAACATTTTTCATCATCAATTTTGTATTGCGGGCATTTCTTCTTCCCACAATTGAGATGCTCCCAGCATTTGGGTATTTGCAAATCCCTCTTTGTTTGCCTTTTTGGGATTGTAAAACTTATCCTGGTCCCTTTACCATATTTGCTATCAACACCTAATAAACCATAATGCGCGGCTATAATCTCTTTAACTATTGATAACCCGAGACCCGTGCCCTTTTCCTTATTAGTAAGGTTGCTTTTTACTTGGTAAAATTTATTGAAAAGATTCCCAATATTAGATTTTTTTACACCAATTCCTGTATCAATAACATCAACCCGAAGGCAGTCTTTTTTATTGCTAAATTTAACAGTTATCTTACCTCCTCTAATTGT
This sequence comes from Nanobdellota archaeon, assembly GCA_051819785.1. Classification (GTDB taxonomy): domain Archaea; phylum Nanobdellota; class Nanobdellia; order Woesearchaeales; family DSVV01; genus CAZBGG01. Next base: position 18,373 of record JBNJGV010000005.1, read on the forward strand.
GAATTTTACAGCATTCGAAATAAGATTATTAAACACCTGAGTTAATTTAATTCTGTCACCCATCACTTGTGGAAGGGTTTTCGGGCAGAGTACTTCGAATTTTATACCTTTTTTTGCGGTAAAATTTATTGCCTGGCAATTGTTTAGAATACCCCTTAGGTCAACTTTTTCAAATTTCATTTTTGCCTTATCTGATTCAAGTCTTGACAAATCTAAAATATCTTCGATTATATCAGAAAGCCTTTTACTTTCATTTTCCACATTATGAAGATACTTTATCTGGGTATCATTAAGATCACCTGCTTTGTTGTTTAAAAGTACATAAGTATAACCCAATATGCTTGTAAGGGGTGTTCTTAATTCATGGCTGACATTCGAGACAAACTCACTTTTCATTTTGTCTATCTCACGCAATCTGGTGATATCATCAATAACTGTAACAGTACCAGCAGGAAATTTTTTATCATTCAAAACAGGAGCTATTGAAATTTTTAATATCATTTTTTTTGGTTTTTCAACCTCCTGCTCAAAAATAGTAGGATTGATATCCTTCATAGGTAGAACATTATGCTTATCTAATTCAGGGAATTTTGAAACAGCTTCCCTCATTCCAAAGGCTTCAAATACATGAAGAATATGTTTATTCTTAACCTTAACTTCATCAAGCTTAAACATCTGTTCAGCCATAGTGTTGAAATGGACGACCTTATAGTCCACATCAGTAACAATAACTCCCTCTGTCATAGAATCAATTATATGGTTTGTCTTACACTTCTCCTGAGCAGCTATATCACTTAAATATTTTGTTTTTGCGACTGTGTTTTTTATTTTTTTACTCATTGAATTAAATGTATCAATCATTCTTCCAAATTCATCATTGCTTTTTTTTAATAAACCCTTTTCATACCTTCCTGCAGCAAGAAGCTGGGAAGCTAAAACTAAATCATCAACAGGCTTAAGAATTACATAAGCAAAGATAAAAGTAACAAAAATTACAAATATTAATAATATTAATATAACGATAAAAAAAGAATTATTCCCAATTCTAGTAAATTCATTTTCAAGAAGAAAAACTATAACAGATGTAACTAAAGACGTTAAAAAAAGTGCAAATAAAATTATTTTGGACTTAATGTTCAATTGTCACACCCCAAACTAAAAAGGAAAAATCTACTTGGTTTCGAATTTGCCTTTTACCTTATATTTGTCCGAGTTTATGATATGATCATAATACTCTTTAAATTCATTATTTTTTGGCTTATTATACCTTGTGCTAATAAACCAGTAAAAAATCAATGCCAAAATACCTGCAAACATTATTTCTTTCATTTAAAACACTCCTCCAATCATATTAATTCTAAAAACTTCTCAGCCGATTTATTTTTATTAATTTTCTTTTCTATCAACTCAAGAGGCTGATTCTCCGGTTCATTGTAGTAAATATATGGAAGAAGCTTTTTGAAAGCTTCTTTCAACTTATTTCTATCTGCCTTGTCTGCTGATACTAAAATGAAATTGTCTGATACTGTATGACAAATAAAGGCATCAGGAGAATCCTTTATAGATTCTGAAAGTGCCCTTGCAATCAATGACAAAGTATCATTAGTTTTTCTATGCCCATGTTTTTTTTTGTAGTTTGGTAAATTTTGAATGCTGAAGCTAACTACTTGAAAATCTTTAGCATTATTAATATTTTGCTGAATTTTTTCTTTACACGATATCTTACCTGGAAGTTTGGTCAAAGGGTGAGTATCAATATCTTTCCGAGTTTTTCTAAGAGCTGTATTAACTCTGGCTTCCATTTCCATAGGATCAAATGGTTTTGTAATATAATCATCAGCACCTAAATTCATACCTTTTAATTTGTCTTTTACTTCGCTTTTTGCTGAAAGGATAATAACAGGAATGTGCTGAAGTGAAGGGTTTTTCTTAATTCTGCTGCAGACCTCATAGCCATCTACACCAGGCATCATCAAATCAAGAACTACCAAATCAGGCATTTCTTGATATACTTTATCAAGGGCATCTAGCCCTGAATATGCTTTTAATACATTATATTTTCCGGCAGCAAGACTAAGAGCGACTAAATCTACAACACTTGGTTCATCATCAACCACTAATACATTTAGTTTATTATTCTTTTTGTTAAGACGCCAAAGCCTGGCCTGGGCAACATCATCTACAGATACTACTCCATTTGCAAGAAGAATCTCTAAATACTTAGTTACCGTTATCCTATTATGACCTATCTGTTTTGAGATTTCACTGCTGGAAGCAAATCCTTTACTTTGTAGATAATCAAGGATTTTGTTTTTTATGCAATTATTGATTTGCTGCATTTGGTAGATAAACACAAATTATTATAAATACTTTACGTATTAGTTATACAAATCTGTATACAGATATTTCTGCTGGAAAGCACGACTAGTTTTAAACGTGTTAAATATACAAAAAAGAAAAAAGACACAATTAGGTTCTAGCCCTATTGAATCCACGCATAAATGCTGCCTCTTTTGAATCTATTTCACCATTATCCTCAAGGTCATCTATCACATCTTCTGAATAGATATCCATCTCATCTTCCATGTCTTCCTTTATTTTTTCTATTATATCCATTTTAAACACCTCCCTTTGCTTCGACTTTGTTTTCTTCTGTATTCAATTTAATCCTTTTTTCTAAATCATTAGGATCAAAAGGTTTCGTGATGTAATCATCTGCACCAACTTCCACAGCATGAAGCTTGTCATAAAACTGGTTTTTTGCTGAAAGAATGATTATTGGAACATTTTTTGTTTTAGGTAATTCTCTTAATTCTTTGCAGAGTTCGTAACCATTAATTCCAGGCATCATCAAATCAACAAGAACAACATCTGGATCAGTATTACCCAAAGATACCAGAGCCTCTTTTGCGGAATAAGAGCCTATTACATTATAATCTTCATTCCCAAGACTTAACTTAACCAACTTTACAATATGCGGCTCATCGTCAACCACCAACACAGTTTGTTTTTTTTTACTTTTAGACATTTCGCACCCCTCCACTATACAATTCTGATTATCAAATAGGTTAAGCAACTATATAAATTTAATTGATAAATAAGAATAAGATAAAAAATTATATAAATGGAATTACTGAAGAGTAGTTATAATTCAGGCCTTTTTGATTTCTATGTTACCTTTCTCAGCCTTGATAATTATTTCATCATCTTCGGCAATTTGGCACATTTTTGTAACCACATCAGGTAACAAGATCCTCGAACCCCTCAAGTCAGCAGATGTGATTATTTCTCTAGAAGCTGCTTCACTTTCAGTATCTATACCCATTTCTTTGAGTATATCTGATGTTCCACTAGTACGCTCCTCTGAAATCAGGTTTTTGGTCTCAGTATACAAATACTTAGCAATCTTTTCAGCAACATCAACCTTTGTTGTCGAAGTTATGCCTTGTAACCCTGGAGATAAATTTATCTCAATAACATAGGGCCCTTTAACACCTTCCAATAAATCAACTGCGCAAATTCCACAATTCATTGTTTTCGCGGTTTTTACAGCTATATTCTTTGCATAAGCGTCCAATTCAACCGATTCACCTACGCCACCTGCATGCATATTTGCCCTTTTCTCTCCAGTTTCTGCTTTTCTTTGCATAGCAGCTACAACCTTATCCCCTACTACAATTACCCGGGTATCAGTTGAACCAGTTTCTACATATTCTTGTATAATTACTGGCTGTTTTAAGGAAGCAAATGCATCAAGCATGGATGATGCAGAAGCATATGAATCAGCGAACATAACCCCTTTCCCTTGTGTGCCTTCAGGGAACTTGATAATTATTGGAAAAGAGATCTCTTCAAGAACTTTTTTAGCACTTTCCACAGAAGGTGAAAGATAAGAAGTTGGAGTAGGAATACCAGCTTGCTGAAGCTTAAGCTGGGTAAGAATTTTATTATGCCCTACTGTAAAGGCACTAGCTTTAAACGGCATAAAGCATTTCCCTGCCATCATTGAAGTCAGAGCACGCAAAACAATTGCATATTTGTAAGAGCCCTTAGCAAAAATACAATCATAGTTTTTAAGAGGCTCGCCATCATAAAATATACCATTCTCTTTACCAAGCTTTACCTGTACTTTCTTTATATCCAATTCATCAACTTCATCAAAGTAATTCTGCATACGCTCAAATGTCCATCTTGAACTTACACTCCCCAAACTAAGTATTGCAGCATTCAAACCCATATTTATCCCTTCACTTTAGGATCTATTAAAAATCCGCTTCTTGATAAGATATTTCTGCCAATAAGAACCCTATATTTCAATTCACTCCTATCGGCAATCGTGAAATCCCCTTTAATCTCTTTATTTCCCAGATTGATGCACATTTTAACAACCGGCCTTAAGGATTCTCCATTTGCTGATTTCACAACTGTAGTTTTCATAACAGGACCCAGATTTAATTCTGCAGCTAATTTTGAATCCACGGAATTTGAGTGAGCTCCTGTATCTATTCTGGCCTTTACTCGCTTTTTTTTGTCACCTTCAGGACTATAAACGGTCACATACTCTGCGAGACCTATAACATCCCTCTTTTTTTCTGTAGTTTGTTTTTCTGCCATAAAATTTCTTGAGAATCTGTTTCTTTATAAAATTTAGGGTTTCATTATCGGAAAAAATATTACATCCCTTATAGATTCTGCACCTGTCAAAAGGATAACCATCCTGTCTATACCAATTCCCAAACCAGCATTAGGGGGTAAACCATATTCCAGAGCCATTATATAGTCTTCATCAAAAGGATGGGCCTCATCATCTCCACCCCTGCCTTTTTTTACCTGCTCTTCAAAATGCTCTCTTTGGATTTGCGCATCTATAAGTTCTGAATAGTAATTCCCTACTTCCCATCCATTTATGAAACTCTCACACCTTTCAATGAGCCGTGGATCTTTTCTATGCGCCTTGGCTAAAGGACAAGTTTCAACAGGATGATCAGTTATATGCACAGGCTGGATAAGCTTATCTTCGACCAATTCTTCAAAAAGGTCAGCTATTATCTGTCCACGACTAGCTTCACTGTCAATTTCATTTTCCTGCGCAAGATTTTTCAACTCATCATCATTAATTTTTTCGATATCTATATCAGCATACTCTTTTAATGCCTCAAACATGGTCATTCTGTTCCATGGAGCTTTCAGGTCAATTTCTTTTTCTCCAAATTTTATAATAGTTGAACCATTAACCTCTTTTGCAACAGCTTCCCAAAGCTGCTCGGCCAACTCCATTGTATAATTATAATCTTTATAAGCAGTTTGAATCTCCATCATCGCAAACTCAGGATTATGGGTCCTATCAACACCCTCATTTCTAAAGCAAGAACTTAAATCATATACTTTTTCAAACCCGCCAACTAGCATTCTTTTTAGATAAAGTTCATATGCTATCCTAAGATACATTTGCATATTCCATGCATTAATCTTGGTGACAAAGGGATGAGCATTCGCCCCGCCATATTGAGTCTGCAAAATCGGCGTTTGAACTTCAATATATCCCCTATCATCAAGAAATTTTCTAATTGACTTATAAATTTGTGATCTTTTCTTAAAAATATCCTTAGAGTCCGGATTCATAATCATATCAAGATATCTTTTCCTATGCTTTAACTCTGAATCCTTCAACCCATGAAATTTTTCAGGCAAAGGGCGCAATGATTTTGAAAGCAATTTCAAAGCCTGCACATAAACTGATAGCTCTCCCTTTTTTGTTTTAAAGATAGTGCCCTGACAACCGATAAAATCTCCAATATCCAAAAGTTTCAAAAGCCTAAATTGCTCTTCGCCGATATCATCTTTTCTGAAATAAACCTGAATTCTTCCTTTATCATCCTGTATATGGGCGAAAGAAGCCTTACCCATCATCCTTAGTGATACTACTCTTCCTGAAACTGAAACGCAAGAATCAACCTTTTGTTCAGGGGCAATATTATCAAAATCCTGCTTAATATCATCTGTAGAATGTGATGAATCATATTTATACTCGAAAGGGTTAATACCCATTTCTCTAATTTGCTCAAGTTTCTTTTTTCGTTCCTTTACAAGAATATTCTCTTCCGTCATCTTTCTTGAGTTCTTCAGAATTATATTTAAATGTTTCTACGGGGTTAAAAAAACGATATAAATCAAAAATAAGGTAATAAAAATAACTATTAAAAATGAAGCAATAATATTTTTAAAATAATAATAAACCCATAAAAATATTATACGGCAGTGGTCTAGTGGCTACATACAAGGAAAATTTGAAGTAAAAATAATATAGTCCTTGTATGCCACATATGACAGGGCCCTCCCAAGGCTCTAACCTGGGTTCAAATCCCGGCTGCCGTATTTTTCAATAAAATAAATAATACAAGTTAAAATAACAAAAATTTTTGGTTTCCAAAAAAACTTTGCTTTTTTTGTTATTAAGCCCACTTCAAGTCTCTCCCGAGATTTTCAATAACTTGTAAAGCGTTATAATTATATTAAAAATGCACTTTTTAACCCATTTAGTATCAGCAATAATCTTTTCATTCGTATTCAAAGTATCTCATCCGGTCATTTTTATAACTTCTTCTGTATTAATAGACATTGACCATACTTATGAAATCATAAAAAATGACCATTTTAATAAACAAATGTTATATAATTTGTCATCTTTCAAAATACTTAATTATCTAGAGCAACAAAAAAACATCCATTTTTTGCACACATTTGAAGTTATGATTATTCTTTTCTTTCTAGGAAATATGTACTGGGTCTTCAAATGGATTTTCCTTGGATTCACATTTCATCTTATTTTTGATGCAATAGGAAATATAGTTAATAGAAATTTCGGAAAATCAGGGGCTAAAGACTGGATAAAACATTGGTTCATAACATATTATATAATAAGAAGTTTTAAAAAAAGAAAATAAAGAAATTATTGTTTTATATTATAAGCCAGAGAAACTTGAGCCTCTACGCTGACCTCTCCCGGAACAATATTTGTTTCTGCTTTGCCGGCAGCCAGACTATCTCTAGCATAAACTGGATGATATCCAAAATTAGATTCGCTTATGCTTGATACTTTGCCAAGCTCAACATTAAGTGCACCAGCCAAAGCCTTTGCTTTTGTTTTGGCATTAACAGTAGCTTGTGCTAATGCTTCCTTTTTAAGGTCTTTTTGCTTTTCATCTGATAAAGTGAACTTAATTCTCCTGACTTGGTTTGCTCCCTGATTGACAGCCGTATCGATAATCTTTCCGACATTAGATATATCCTCTGTTGTCGCTTTAAGCCTATGACTTACCTCGTAACCCACAAATTCTCTTTTTCCAGTTTCAGGATTATAGTCTTCCCTCTTGTTAAGATTGAAAGATTCAGTCTCAACAGTTGCATAATCTTGAAGAGCATCTATCACTTTATCCGCTAAATCTGAATTTTTATCACGGGCTTCCTGCGCACTATCCTCTAAAGTTACTACTTCAAGTATAACTTCTGCCTTATCAGGCTCATAAGTCAATTCTTTAGAGCCGCTTACTGAAATTTTTTCATCACTTGTTTCTTGTGTTCCCTGGCCAAACAAACTAACCAATACTAGCCCAACTACCAAAAGGCCAATAATAATATGATTTGTGTATTTAAACATATAAATCACCTCTTTAATCAATAAAAACTTACTTCTATTTATAGTTGGCGATTATTTCAAAAAATTTCGAAGTTAAATGATTAGATATCTTTAGGATCTTTTAATTTCTTTTTTAACTTATTAGCTACTTTATGAGCCTCATGAACAGGCAGAGGCATTTTTTTATCATTTAGGAATTTTTCAAGAAAATTAACAGAGCTCTCTATTGTAGTTCTATGCCCTGGAGATATATAAATAGGCTTAGCATGCTCTTTAGTATACATAACCTGCCCAAGTTTTTGGTTATTTGAAATAATGTAATTATCTTTTTCAACACCCAGCAATAAATTTTTGGAAACACCTATTGTTGGCTTATCCAATAAAAGTCCCAACTGGCAAGCTTCCCCAAATCCCCTGGGATGGATTATTCCTGTACCCTGAACAATAATAATATCGGGGTCAATTTCAAGCTTATGATAAGTCTCTACTGAAGCAGCTGATTGGCGAAAACCTGCAAATTCATTATAATGAGGAATTTTCGCATCCATCACAGTGTATTTACTCTCCTTTTTCTCAAAAGTTTCATAATCGAAAACAACCATAACAGAAATAACCTTTTTGCCAGTATATACCACGTCTGAGCCAGCTATCCATCTAGGCTTATCAATACAATCCTTAAGAACTATTTTTTTGGAAAGTTTCTCTTGCTCTCTTTTTAGGTTTTCAAAATCTATCATTTTATTAAAAAACTTCCTCCAAAACCAGATAACAAAAAATCGATGCAAGACGCCTACAAAGAAATGTTTCCATTTCTTGAACCAAAAATTCGATGAATTTTTGTTATTCCCGATCTTTAGGTTGGGGTATTACGCTCGCCTTGCTCCATGTCGATTCCCAAGATGAACTTAGTTTATCTGGGCCCAATTGAATACATTCAATTTGGGTTTTGGAACAATGAAAAGCGATTTTCATGTTCAAGAAATCTTTGATTTCTTTGAATTGAAAATCTCGCCCTAAAATTAAGATTCATCTTAATCTACGAACGATTAGTGAGTATGGGACGGGATATTTCACCCCTATTCAAATCTCTCCCGAGATTTTCAATAAAATATCCATCAATTCATATTAATAATTTACTTTGCAAACACTCTTTTTTGTTCATACCAAGCTACAATACAAGTTATGCATGAACTTCTAAGATTATCCCATAAAACACTTATAAAATAATCTTAAAAACTCAAATAAACATCAATCAAATGTAAGTGATTTTATGACCTATAAAAACTTTATTGTAATTAAATAACCACTAAAAAAGAAAATAGGTAAAAAACAATAACTTCTAAGTTAATCAATATTTTAAAAACCAGAGAATGTCTTTTTTATTTAATTTAAATTAAACACTAAAGGCTTTTTACTTCTATACTTATAGCGTCCCTCATAACCCTTATGTATCTTGGACAAATTGTGTAAGGCAGACCTTTAGCATCACAATACTTGATTATTTTTTCCTTTTCCTCTTGATTATCAAAACCTACCACAACATTTATACCCTCTTTATCTTTTTGGATAATATTATATCCTGAAAGCTCAGCTTTAATTTCATTATGCTTATTGCGCAAGAATTCTTGCCTTTTAGGAAGTTTTTTTAAAGCATCAAGCAAATCCTGAATTCTATCCAGCTCAAAGTCTTCAGTCAGCTCAAAAGAATTATCAGAAGCCAGCATACCCCCATAAGCGAGGTTAACAGGTTTCCCCTTGCCAAAGCTTGCAATAATAATATCAGCTAAACCATTAATTGCCCTGTAGCCGATAGAACCAGTAATATCTAGAATGACTTTGCAACCATTCTTTGAACAAATATCAAATATTTCCTTTATTGGCTGTTGCGCTATATAACCTGCAGGATCTTCATAAAGGATACCAGCAGCATCAAAAGAACTTTCTTTTAGTGAATCTAAATCAATAACACCATTATTAGTCTTTATTTTTTCAACTTCAAAGCCATATTTGCCAGGGTAATTCAAATACCTAAGCCAACCACCTTGATCCTGGATAAGTAATTTTTTTCTATCGGTCTGTAATAAGCGGAGTGCTTCCCTGATAGCGTAATTACCTCTACCTTTCAGGTAAATATTACGCTTACCTGTCAGGTCTTTCAATATTTTTTTTGCTTGATCCATTTTGCTGGCAAATTGATTATTTAACCTTGCTATAAAATCTCTCTTGAAATTTTTAATAAAATTAATTGAAAGAGATAATATTTAATTTAAAAACTTATAGGATAAATATTAAACAAAAAAGCACTCATAAATCCAAAAAAATACTGCAAACCTAGTTAAATTTATAAATAGCCTGCTTTTCTAAAATAAAATTGCGCGGGGGTAGCAAAGCCTGGTCAAATGCGCAGGACTTAAGAGGGGCACGCTGCCTGTAGGCAGTGTATTTAAGATATCCTGTCCCTTAGTGGGTTCGTGGGTTCGAATCCCATCCCCCGCATTTCTTAAATTCTAAGAATAGTAAGATATTTCACTGTTAAAGGTACAAATCAGTATCAATAATACAAAAAAAAGATGAAAATAATTATTTTGGGATATAATATTCTTAATAGTGCCTATATAATAAGAAAACTTATTTAAAACAGCTAATTACGCTCTTTTAAATTAATTAAATAAATTCAAACATGAAAAAAATGCAAGGAAAAAATAATAGAATTATAGTTTTCGGAGGAGATGGTTTCTGTGG
>JBNJGV010000005.1:28850-45969 GCA_051819785.1 Nanobdellota archaeon
AATTACGCTCTTTTAAATTAATTAAATAAATTCAAACATGAAAAAAATGCAAGGAAAAAATAATAGAATTATAGTTTTCGGAGGAGATGGTTTCTGTGGGTGGCCGGCAGCTTTGCGGCTATCAAATGAAGGATATGAAGTAACTATTGTTGATAATCTCTCAAGAAGAAAGATTGATATTGAGCTTGAGTGTGAATCACTAACTCCTATAACTCCTTTGAAAACAAGGATAGACAAGTGGAAAGAATTAACAGGAAAAGAAATAGCCTATGAATATATAGACATATCATTGCATTACAAAAGATTGATTGAAATATTTGAAAGGATAAAACCCACAGCAGTAGTCCATTTCGCTGAGCAAAGGTCAGCGCCATACTCAATGAAATCTTCAATACACAAAAGATACACCCTAAATAATAATCTTAATGCCACTAATAATATATTAAGCGCAATGATTGACTCAGGAATTGACTGTCATGTTGTGCATTTGGGATCTACAGGGTATTATGGTTATTCATCGATAGGGATGAAAATACCTGAAGGATACCTCCCTGTAAAAGTAGATGTGAATGGAGAAGAAAAAACCATGAATATATTATATCCACCAAATCCTGGAAGCATATATCACTTAACCAAATGTCAAGACGCTCTCACCTTTCACTATTATAATAAAAATGATGGTATACGAGTTACCGACCTTCATCAAGGAATTGTATGGGGCACTCAAACCCCTGAAACAAAAATGGATGAAGCCCTAATTAACAGATTTGACTATGATGGTGATTATGGAACTGTTTTAAATAGATTTCTTGTCCAAAGCCAAGTAGGCCATCCATTGACTGTACATGGCACAGGGGGTCAAACAAGAGCTTTCATACATATAAAAAATACAACTGATTGTATCCTGCTGGCAATCAAGAACCCTCCTGGAAAAGGGGATAAGTACAGAGTATTCAACCAGACAACAGAATGCCTGAATATAAATGACCTGGCAAAGAAAATCAAAGGAATGACGGGAGCAAAAATAAGATACTATAAAAACCCAAGAAAAGAAGATTCTTATAACGACCTTGAATTTGAAAATGCCGGCCTTCTCAACTTGGGGCTTAAACCGATAACACTAGATGATGGTCTTCTTGAAGAAGTCTCGGATATAGCTAAAAAATATAAACACAGAGTAGATAAATCAAAAATACCTTGCACTTCAACATGGACAAAAGATATTATAGCAGATACTGAAGGTGTTCCTGAAGACTCTGTTTAAAAATAAAAGCAATAAAAACAACAAATTACTTAAATCATTAAAAAGCTATTTATCTTTAATCTGATTGACAATAATCAATATAAAATTTTAAAGAGAAGTGAGTAAATGAAAATACTTTATGGCATACAAACTACAGGGAATGGCCACATAATAAGAGGGCGTGAGATGATTACTGCCCTTCGCAAGAGGGGGCATGAAGTTGAAACCATTCTTAGTGGAGATACAAATAAAAAGATAATAGATAAAGAAATTTTCGAACCTGCACAGATTAAAGAAGGTCTCAGTTTTGTCACAGAAAATGGTAAAGTAAAGTACTTAAAGACATTTAAAGAACTTAATTTTGTAAAGTTTATAACAGACATATATTCTTACAAACCTAAAGATATTGATTTAATAATAACTGATTACGAGCCAATTACTGCAAGGATAGCAAAACGATATAATATTCCATCAATAGGTATAAGTCATCTTTATTCTTTCTGCCATGATGTTCCTCTACATGAATCAGGAGTTATTGGCAAATTCGTAATAAAACAATTCGCTCCAGTAAAGATTCCTTTAGGCCTTCATTGGCACCATTTTAATCAGCCGATATTGCCACCAACTATTCCTCCTGACATCAAGCCCTCAAAAAAAGCAAAAAAGGACAAGATTCTTGTTTATCTTCCCTTCGAAGATAAAGAAAAAACAAAGGACATGTTAAAGGAAATAAAAGGATATCAATTCTATGTATATTGTAATCTTGAAAATAAAATAGATGAAGAAAATATACATTTAAGACCATTTTCCAGGAAAGGCTTTGTTAAAGATCTTTCTGAATGCGATGGACTAATATCAAATTCAGGGTTTTCTTTGATTAGTGAAGCGCTTCACTTAGGTAAAAAAATAATTGCAAAACCAGTTGCCGGACAAACCGAACAGGAATCAAATGCTTTAGCTCTCAAACAGCTAAAACTTGGAACAGTTATAAAAGAGCTTAATGTAGAATCCATTAAAGAATGGCTTACTACCGATTCACCACCACCAATGAATTTTCCATACGCCATAGAGCCTTTAGCAGATTGGATAACAAAAGGAAAATGGGAAGATTATGAAACACTAATAAAAAACATCTGGAAAACAAAAAAGCAACAATGAATCCTAAAAAACATAATCTTAGAATTGAAATAACCACTTTTTCTAAATATAACAAAAATATAAATATCTGGTAAAGTATAGTTTAAATTAGGTTTAAAATAAATCAAATGCAAACAAAAAATTATTAAAACAACTTAGTTACTTAAATTAAAAAAAGAGGTTGATTGATATGAATGAGAGTCTAAGGAAAACATTTAATCCTGATACAATTGCTGTTGTTGGTGCCAGCAACAAACACGGAAGCGTCGGTAATTCTATAATAAAAAATATACTTGGCAAATTTCCAGGTATAGTATATCCAGTAAACCCAAAAAGAAAAAGCATAATGGGAGTTAAAGCATATGAATCCTTGAGTAAAATTCCCGATAATATAGATTTAGTTATTGTTGCTACCCCTTCACATACAGTTCCCTCAATTGTAAAAGAAGCGGGAAAAAAGAAGGTAAAAGGTATGGTGATAATTACTGCCGGATTCAAAGAGGCAGGTGAAGAAGGAAAGCAACTTTTTAATCAAGTAATTGAAATCGCAAATAAGAATAACATAAAAATAATAGGTCCTAATTGCCTTGGTTTTTTAAGGCCAAAAAATTCTTTAAACGCAAGCTTTGCAACAAAAATGGCCCTTCCAGGCAAAATTGCATTTATTTCACAAAGCGGTGCATTATGCACTGCAATACTTGACTGGTCTGTACAATACAATGTGGGATTTAGTCATTTTGTTTCACTGGGTTCAATGGCCAATGTAGGTTTTGAATCTATGTTAGAATATCTAAAGGAAGATCCGGAAACTGAAGCTGTAATAATTTATATGGAATCATTATCTAATCCCGCAGAATTTCTAAAAGCTGCTTCATCAATTACTAAAGAAAAACCAGTTATTGTACTGAAAGTTGGTAGAAGCAGTGCAGGTGCTAAAGCAGCACTTTCACACACAGGGAGTCTTGCAGGAAATGACGCTGTGTATGATGCAGCCTTCAAAAGAGCTGGTATAAGCAGAATATATGACTCACAAAGCCTCTACAACTGCGCGCAAGTACTTTCGCGACAACCATTTCCAAAAAACAATAGATTAGCTATAATAACAAACGCAGGAGGGCCAGGTGTAATAGCTACAGATGCTCTTATGCAACAAGGGGGAAGAGTTGCAGAATTAAGCCCTTCAACTCTCAAGAAACTTGATTCATTCTTGCCTTCTCACTGGAGCCATGGAAATCCCGTTGATGTGCTTGGAGACGCTGACCCGCAAAGATACCAAAAAGCTGTAAATATATGTCTAAAAGATAAAAATGTTGATGGAATTATGGTAATTTTGACTCCACAATCAATGACAGAACCAATGAAAATTGCCAAATCAATAATTGAAATATACAAAAAATATCCAAAAAAGCCAATATTCGGTGTATGGATGGGTGAGCAGGATGTTGAACTTGGTAAGAAATCGCTTGAGAAAGGAAACATTCCTGTCTACAATGTGCCTGAAGATGCTGTACGTGTATTTATGTCAATGTATGGGTATACAAAAAACAAGGAAAAAGCAAACAAAAAAACACCCTATAAACACACACCACACAAAAATAGAACTAAAAATAAAAGGCTAATAAATAAGATCCTAAGTGAAGGAAGAAATTCTATGACTGAGACTGAAGCCAAATGGTTCATCAGTAATTATGATATACCAACTACAAGATTCAGTATAGCAAGAACTGCAATGGAAGTCTGGAGAATAGCATCAACACTATCCTTTCCAATTGTAATGAAAATTTCATCGCCTGATATAATGCATAAAACAGATGTAGGCGGAGTAAAAGCGAATATCAATACTCCTGAACAAGCAAGACAAACATATGAAAAGATAATAAATAATGTAAAGAATAAAGCACCAGATGCAAGAATTGAGGGTGTACTGATAGAAGAGATGATTTCTAAAAAATTCGAATTATTAATAGGAAGCAAAAAAGACGAGCTCTTCGGACCTACTATTGTATTTGGTAAGGGTGGTGTAACAGTTGAGCTTGAAAAAGATACAAACTTAACTCTTCCGCCTATCAATAAAGAGCAGGCAAAAAGCCTTATGGAAAAAACTAAGATATACAATTTATTGAAAGGATACAGAGGCATAAAAGGTGTTAATATTAACAAGCTTCAAGATATTCTCTATAAATTTTCTAAGCTTTTAATAGACTTTCCGGAACTTAAAGAAGTAGATATAAATCCTTTTTCAGTAGATGAGAATGGTGGAGCAGTATTAGACGCTAAAATTATTTTAGATGACAAAGTAAACAAAAATCAAAAGCAATTAGAACACCTTGCCATTCAAAAATAAGATTTGAACAAAACATTCTTGATTAATTATTTTTATTTTATAGTAATTCCTAAAAAGCTTTTCTGCTATCTTTCAAAGACCAGAACACCAATAATAACCAGATTTAAGAAAATATAAAGAAATTAAGCATTAAACCATAACATATTTTTCAATAAAGACTAATTCTCGGAACATCTAGCTTTAAGTTTTTCCCACTCTTTATCAACATGTTCCTGAAATTTATCAAGCAATTCTTTATTCTCAGACTTAAACAAATGCTTGAACCTTGATTGCGGCTCAAGCCAATCAACAAGAGGCTTCTTTTTATCTTTTGGGTCGTAACTGAGTTTATACACACCATCTTCTATTTCATAAAGCGGCCAGAAACAAGTCTCAACAGCAAGCTTGGACATTTCAATAGTCTCATCCATTTTTATACCCCAACCAGGAACACAAGGGCTGATTATATTCAGAAAAGCTGGCCCTTCTGTATTGAAAGCCTTTTCAGCTTTTTTTAACAAATCATTCCAATTATGCGGAGAAGCCTGAGCTATATATGGAATATTGTGGCCTGCCACGACTGCCACTAAGTCTTTTTTATATTGCTCTTTTCCCTGGTGTGCTTTCCCGGCAGGCGCAGTTTTTGTGCTTGCTCCAAAAGGTGTAGCACCAGACCTCTGAATACCAGTGTTCATATAGGCTTCATTATCATAACATACATAAACAAAATTATGGCCCCTTTCAAGAGCTCCAGAAAGGGATTGAATACCTATGTCATATGTACCTCCATCGCCACCAAAAGCCAAAAACTTAATATCTTTCTTGATTTTACCCTTTCTCTTAAGAACATTAAAGGCAGTTTCCACACCAGATATTGTTGCCGCAGCATTCTCAAAGGCATTATGAATCCATGGAACACGCCATGCACTATAAGGATAAATTGTTGTTGAAACCTCAAGACAACCAGTCGCATTTGCTACAACTATTGGATTTTCTGTAGCCTTAGTGACCATCCTAGCAATAATTGGAGCTGCACAGCCAGGACACATACGATGCCCGGGCGCAAGCCTTTCTTCACGTTTGCTTAATTCCTTAAGGTTCATTCTCTTACACCTAGATACTTTACAAATTCAGTAATTTCATCTACTTCATAACTTTCAAGGTCACTAAAAACTTTCTTAATCATTTCAGTATTGATTTCCCTTCCGCCCAAACCATAGATATAATCAACAATTTTAGGCCCTTTCTCATAAAGTGCTGACCTCACCTCTGAAAAAAGAGGTCCTCCAAAAGCCCCAAAACTTTCAGATCTATCAAGAACTGCAACGAATTTTGCGTTTTCAAGGCTTCTTTTAATCTCATGAGAAGGGAAAGGCCTGAATAATCTTATTTTAAGAAGACCTACCTTTTTGCCATTTTCTCTTAATTCATCAACAACTTCTTTAGCAGTACCACAAGTTGATGATAAAGCGACAATTATGTAATCAGCGTCTTCAGTTTTATAATTTTCTAGTTCTTCTATACTTTTTCCAAAAGCCTCATAAAATTCTTTAGAAGTATCCTTAAAAATTTTTTTTGCCTGAAACATTGCTTCAGACTGGCTTCTTTTGTGCTCAAAATAATAATCAAACAAATCAAGAGGGCCCTGAGTAATAGGATTATCAACATCAAGCAAAGGATATCTTGATTGGTGTTCCCCAATAAAGTCTTTTACTTTCTCATCATCAAACAGGGTTACTCCTTCAACAGAATGGCTCGTAATAAAACCATCCATACAACTCATCATCGGTATTCTGGTTTTTTCAGCCAACTTCATAGCAAAAATAGTGTTCTCATAGCTTTCTTGATTGTTTTCTGCATATATCTGCATCCAACCACTATCCCTAGCACCCATGGAATCAGAATGGTCACAGTGTATATTAATTGGTCCTGACAAAGCCCTGTTTACAAGACCCATAACAATAGGTAACCTCATAGAAGCTGCAATATAGACAATCTCCCACATTAAAGCAAGCCCATTAGCAGCTGTTGCAGTCATAACTCTTGCACCTGCAGAGCTTGCACCGACTGCAGCAGACATAGCTGAGTGTTCAGATTCAACCCTTACCAAATCACCACTCACCTCGCCATCTGAATGATACTTTGCATAGGAGTGCATAACAGGTGTTTGGGGTGTAATAGGATAAGCTGGAACTACATCAGGGTCTATTTGCTTGATAGCGTTAGCCATGGCTTCTGAACCGGTTAATGCTTTAGGTTTATTTGAATTCATTCTCATCTCTCATTTCAATAGCTTTGACAGGACATGCTTTAGCACAAATACCACATCCTTTACAATAATCTAAATTTATTTCTGCCCGTTTTCCGTTTTCAACAGCTATTGCCCCTTCTGGACAATATATCCAACAAACCAGACAATGAACACATTTATCATCTGATAAAATTGGCCTGAATGTTCTCCAGTCACCTGTCTTATACTCAGAAGAATTTCCTGCATCAAGTATTTTGCCGCCTTCTTCAAGGTCCCTCCATCCAGGTTTCATTTTTCTACCTCTTTATATGCCCTATCAATTGCTTGGATGTTTTTTTTTACACCTTCACTGCCAATTTTTCTTTCAAACTTCTCTTTAATTTTATCTTTCAAAACATTAAGAGTCACAAGCCCCGATTTTTTTTCAATAGCTCCAAGCATTGGGGTATTAGGGATATTTCGACCAAAAAGGTCAACACTAATTTTTGTAGCATCAACAGTGTATACTTTCCCAGAATAATCAAGAATTTTATTTATATCATCAGGACTTTTAGATGTATTAACAATAACCATCCCTTTTTCATCCATCCCTTCAGTCACAGGAATTGCTCCTACTAAAGTAGGATCAAGGACTACCACTAAATCAGGATTAGTCACACCTGAATGTGTACGTATCTCTTTTTCATCAATACGAGTGTAAGCAAAAACAGGAGCTCCCTGCCTTTCAGCACCATACTCAGGAAAAGATTGGATAAACTTGCCTTTTTCAAGAGCTGCCTCTGCCAGAATGGCTGCAGCGCTCTTTCCACCTTGGCCTCCTCTACCAATAAACTTTATTTCAAACATCAGATATACAAACTCCTTATTGTTTTTAAATTTAATGAACTAAATCTTCTTAACAAAACATTGATTTATAAAATTAACCGAGTATCTAAAAGTAGAAACTCTTTAATTCCAGATGTTTTTTATTATGTGTTGAGGTAATATGAAAAAATTTATCTTGAGGTATATAAGCATAAGGTATATCCTCTTTACGCCTATATAAAAAATATGATAGTATTATTCTGTTTACGGCTCTATGACCTACTATCATAAATGTGCTTGAGTTGCCCGCTAAAAAAATCGCTCTTTTAATTCCTCTTTTAACCCTGTCATACATTATTCTATAACTTTCCCCTTCGGGATAGACATAATTGTACTTATCTGCTTTGCGCGCTTCAAAGATTTCAGGCATATCCCTCATTATCTCTTCATAAGTCATATTTTCACATATTCCAGCATTTATCTCATTAAATTCATCAAAGTTTATAATTTTGCAGGACTTTTGCTTTTGTTTAATTATTCTTGAAGCACTTTCAGCTCTTTTCTTGAAACTTGTAAAAATATAAGGCACCTGGATCGAGCTGAAATATTCAGAAATCTTTTCCGCTTGTAACTTACCTTTATCGGTCAAGTCTGAATCTCCGCCAATTCTGTTTTGCGAATTGTACTTGGTCTCACCATGCCTTATCAAAAAAAGATTCTTCACACAATCACTAACAAACAAATCTCTTAATAACCCAAAATAAGGGATTTTATCTTTATATCTTTCGCGGATAATTCTGTTATTTAATGAATCAAGTACAAGAAAATTATCTTCATCCTCAAGCCTGGAATAGATTTTTCTGTAATAATTTATTCTTTTTTCAAAACTTTTGTATGCCTCATCACAATCCAAATGCCTGAATTCGCTCAGTTTAATCTTTTGTGAAATACTTTGACTTACAAGCTCTCTATCGCCATTTATACATTCAACAAAAAGCAATGGTATATCCTTGAATTCTTTTTCAATTGTTCTCCTTCTTTGATGACTTACATTAGTCGCATCTAATATTGCTACATTCCCCTGAGTTAAGAATTTCTTTGCTTCAACAATATTATTCATAGCTATTTTCTCCCTAATCTGTTTTCCTTTTGTATTGTTAGGGTTATAGAAATCATGATGATATGTGTTTTGAGTAATATCCCGCCGCACTTGACCATTATTAAATACAAGGGTCTTTATCTTTTCCTTATTGAGTTGTTCTTCCAACTTCCTTGCTAAAGTCGATTTTCCCATTGCTGGAAGCCCAACCATCGCGATACATAATTTATCCATAAATTAACATAGGCTTACTACCTATAAAAAAATTTCCATATAATTTAGATAGTTAAAAGAAAAGACTTACTGAAAGGACTCTAAATGCATTACTTATCTATAAATCTTTACCAAAAGGTTTAAATACAAGGATGGTTGCACTTATTTTAATATAGTTTCTATATGTAAGGAGGGGAAAAAGTTGTTCGAAGAACAAATGGAGGCCCAGTATTTTTGCCACGAGCAAGAAGAACTGGATAATGATGATTTTGTTTTTGGTTTTTCCGAAGAGGAAGAATAATATTTTTTTTTCTTTTTATTATAATTTTACATCGAAAAGCAAAACATAAAATTACTATTTTTTTTTAAGTTTTAAGAGAATTTCATCAAATATTTCTTTTATGGGCCTTTCCCCATTAATATTCAATATTTTATCCTTATAGTAATCCTTAAGGGAAGAAGAATTTTTATGATAAATTTCCAACCTTTTCTTAATAGTTTCAGGCTTATCATCATCTCTTACATAAAGTTCTCCGTTACATTTAGTGCATGTATCAACTTCATCTGACGCACTAAACACCTTGCCGCATGAAGAACATGTTTTCCTACCAGAAATCCTCTTAACAGCTTCATCGTCAGAAATATCGATAAATAAAACATAATCAATATCAATAATATTATCCAGTGCCCTTGCCTGAGCAACATTTCGTGGGAACCCATCCAGAATAAAACCATCAGAACAATCTCCTTTTTTAAACCTGTCTTCAATAAGGGCTATTGTTACTTCGTCAGGCACAAGTTTTCCCTCTTCAATATAACTTTGTGCTTCTTTTCCAAGCGTAGTCTGATTTTTTATATTCTCCCTGAATAAATCTCCTGCTGAAATGTGAGGTATATCTAATCCCTCTGAGATCATCTGTGCCTGAGTGCCTTTACCACATCCCTGGGGGCCCATTATTAACAATTTCATAATAATTTGTACAAAGCCAGTTATATAAATATTTAACTCATTTAGTTATTTTTTCAAGGTTGGAATAATCCAACTTATAAGAGAGATTGTCTTTATCAAGATCATAACCCTTATCCTTTATATAATCGATAAATTCTGGCTTTTGTGCTTTTTCATACCTGCAATATTTTTCAGTCTCGCTGAATTTATCCCTTAAATCATAATCAGGAAAGGCAACACCTACATGATAACCAATCACTCCGCCAATTATAAGTCCTGTAATGAATCGCATCTCTAACACCTCCATAAGTAAAATATCTATATTTTAAATAAATAGGAATTTATTAAAAGAGCTTTGCCCGGAAAAATCAAAATTCTTCATACTTATACCAGAAAATCAAGCATTTTTAACATAAATATTATGTAATATTAGAAAATAAACGAAAAGTTTACATAAATAATGAAAAAACGCTTGTTAAAAATCTTATTTATAGGAGTCAATCAAAAACCTACCACCACCAGTCAGACTGGTGGCAACGAAAACCAACAGTATAAATATTAGGTTTTCTGGCCGTTTTTTACTAAAGGTAAAAAGGGCATGTTCGCCTAAGACTCGGTTAGGTTTTTTCGGAAGGTTTTAAGGTTCGTCTTAAAACCCAGTCAGGTCTAATAAATAGTCAAAGCCTGATGCTGGTTGAAAACATTTTTCAACCCCAGCAAATCTCCTGATTTGCCCTGCTTGATTTTCCCACATGGGCACCAGTGAAACACTTGGATAAAAATCAGATTCTAAATTGAAATTAGTTTACACATGTACTTGGTTCGTCACAACACAAAAATTTTTTAAATAGATGACCATTTCTTGAAGAAAATTACTAGACTTAGGTGAATTATTATGAAACAAGACGTATTTCAGGAATCAGCAAGCAAATTTATAAAAGTTAGATGTCCAAAATGTAAAAATGAGCAAATCATTTTCGGGAAAAGTTCTTCAAAAGTGACGTGTCTCGTTTGCGAGAAAGCAGTTGCAGAACCAACTGGTGGCAAGGCTAAGATAAAGGCCAGGGTACTAGAGGTTCTGGAATAATGCTTTTAAAAAAAGAAGGATACCCTGATGAGTCTGAACTGGTTTTATGTACTGTAACCAGAATCCAGTTCAATTCTGTTTTCGTTGAACTAGATGAATACAAAGGAAAAACAGGGATGCTTCATATTTCTGAAATATCTCCCGGGAGAATTAGGAACATCAGAGATTATGTAAAAGAAGGCAAAAAGATAGTCTGTGTTGTTTTAAAGATTAAACAAGATAGGGGACATATTGATCTTTCTCTGAGAAGAGTTAATAAAAACCAACACAGAAGAAAGATGGAACAGATTAAGCGGGAGATGAAAGCCGAAAAAATCGTGGAGATGGTCGCTAAAGATAATGACCTTGACACTAAAACCCTATACAAAGAATTAATCCAAAGCGTTGATTACATATATTTAGCTGACTTCTTTGAAGATATAGTTGCAGGAAACGCAAACGTCCAAGATTTAAATATTGACGATAAATTAAAACTTAAACTTGATGAAGTAGTTAAGCAAAAAATTAAACTTCCATCTGTAGAATTAATGGGGAAATACTCAATAATCCTTTATGAACCGGATGGTGTAGAACAGATTAAAAAAACTCTGAAAAAAGCCAGTGAACTTGAAAAGGAAAAAGTTCAAATAAGTTATCAGGGAGCCGGAAAATACGAAGTTAAAGTAACTGAAGAAGATTATAAAAGTGCTGAAGCATTGTTAAAAAAGGTTAACAACACAGTTGAGAAGGCCTTCGCAAAAGCTTCAGGCAATGTTGAGTTTGAAAGGGCAAAATAATGGCTAAACACATCTATTTCTGCAAATACTGCCATGAATATACCTTGAAAGAAGTTTGTTCTTGCAAAAATAAATCTATAACTCCAAAACCTCCTAAATATTCACCAGAAGACAAATATGGTGATTACAGGAGAAAAGTGAAAAGAGACACATTCAGGGAAAAAGGGTTAATTTAATCTTTAATTGTATTTATTAACTCATCATCAATAATTCTGGTTTTTTTACTTAAAAAGTAAAAAGGGATTACCAATATAATTAACTATCAATCCAAATATAATTATCAGTAAAAATAACCAAGCAACCATGCCCCAAATTTTCATGGCCTTTTTCTTATCTCTTATAATCTTTTGTAATGCAAGGCCAAACATTCTTCCTCCATCAACAGGACCCATCGGAAGAAGATTCGCAAGGCCTACAAAAAAGTTTAAGGCAAAAAGCCATTTGAAAAGTCCTTTGAACCAATAGAAGGCATGATATCCAAAATCAGAAACGCTTGGAATCTTCCTTCTTTCATTTGCATCTCTATATATTCCTATATACCCTCTATTTTCAACCTCGGGGTGTTTAATAGTTTTCAGTGTGAATTCGCCTTCTTTAGTCCCGAGAGTTACATTCTCGCCTGCTCTCACATACATAATTTCTTGGGCAAAATCATTATATCTATTTACCTCTTTACCATTTATAGAATTAATTATAGATGTATTAGGCATACCTGAAGACATAGCTGGAAGTGAAGAATTCTGAACTAATGTATATGAAAATCCTACTGGCTCTGAAAAACCATCCTCAAAAGGTGCATTGACACCTGCATTTGGATACAAAACCCCTTGCGCAACATAAGGCATAGCAATCATAATTATAAGAGCAAGAAGAAGATTAATCACAGGCCCAGCAGCAAAAATGGAATATTGAACTATATCACTTTTATTTTGCATTTTTTTTTCATCAGGTTCTACAAATGCTGCGGGAAATAAAGGAACTATCACTCCTAAAAGAGCGAAACCAGTTGATTTCAGCTTAAGATTATGAGCTCTTGCTACAACACCATGAGCTCCTTCATGAATTACTGCCAAAATAAATATTGAAATGAAAAAGTACCAAAACGATAAATAACCTATGCCAGGTATATTTGTAAATGGCAGCACTAAGGCAAACCCAGCTTCATCAGGAGCGGGATTGAATATCCATTTAATCAATACCAAAGCTATTAAAAAAGTAAAAAAGAACATCCCGGTAAATCCGATACCTACTGAGATATATCCATAAAGCTTAACTATCTCACGATACTTTGTTGCTATCTTATCCATAATCTTAATCCCACGTTTAGTAGGATACATCACGATATACAACAAAAACCCTATCATTTTTTGGACTTTTATCTTCTCTTTATTTGCAATACATATTAGTGTAAGAACTAAAATAACTACAAACCCGCTGATCATATCAAAATTAAGATTGCCCAGATTTACCATTTTAATTAACGCTTTTTGATTTCTTTAAAAAAGTTTTGTTATTATTTATATTTCTTAACTATTTGGCTTACTTTTTTCCCATCTGCCTTTCCTTCAAGCTGCTTCATAACTTTTCCCATAATAGTGCCAATAGTTGCATCCTTATTTTCTGACAGAACTTGCTTAACAATTTCCTCTATTTGTGCATCAGAAATCAAACAATACTTTTCAAGATTAAGTTCGTTTCCTTGTGCAACACTTGCAATTATATCTATTACAGCAGACTTTGTAATTTTATTTTCAGAAACAGCTTTAAATATTTCTTCAAGAGATTGTGATGAAACTAAAGAGGGTTCAGCCCCTTCATAAGATCTTTTTAGCTCTGAAGGGAAAGAAACCAAAACCTCGGCAATATATGCAGGTTTCAAATCATATTCAAGCATTTTTTCAAATAATTGATTATACGAAGATTTCGCAATATCACTTGCCAAGTCTTTCGAAAGCCCAAGATTTTTTTCATACCTTTGTGCTTTATCCTCACTCAACTCAGGAAGTTTCACATTAAAATCCATTCTTACTGGCATAACATCAGTTTCAGGATACATACGAGCTTCAGTAGGCATTGGCCGCAAGTACTTAGTAGTGCCATCTGCATTAGCCTTCCTTACCTCTTTTGGAACCCCTTTGACCAGCATATTAAGCCTTTCTTTAACTGCTTCTAGGGCATTCCCAGCTTTAAGAGGGTCATCCGCAATTATTATAAAGCCATCTTTATCCTTACAATTTAGGGTCTTTTTAACAAATTCCACATCTTCAGAGGTTATACCATATTTAGGCAACTCATCTGAGTGGAACAATCCGCCTATACCAACCTTTATTTTGCAAAAATCAGAAAGATCAGTTCCAATTCTTTTTGCATTTTGAAGTTCTTTTCCTAGTAATCCTGCAAAACCTTCAACTTTAATTGAATATACTACGCCTTTTTCTGCTAAAGCCTCTTTTATGACTTTTGATTTACTCTTCTTAAAATGCTGGGTAAGGTCAAATACCTTACTACATTTTACTCTTTTATTTAGAAGTTTCAATATATTTTTTTGCCTTTCAGCTTCTTGTTCAACTACAAGAGGCAAGGTCTTAAGGTCCTGGGCTCCTTTAATTTCAACTCTCGAGCCGCCTTTAATACTTACATTGACATCTTGCCTGATTGTCCCTAACCCTCTTTTACACTTGTCTGTACTTCTAAGGATACCACCTATTTTTTCCGCAATTATCTTTACCTGTTCAGGACTTTTCATATCAGGTCCTGTTGCAATCTCAACCAAAGGAATACCTAACCTAGAAAGATTATACTGATCCCTTTCAGGAGCTCTTGAAACAATCTTAGCAGCATCTTCTTCAAGACAAATAGAATCTATCCTCACTTCATCACCATTTGCTTTAAGTTCCCCATCCATAGCAATTAACGCTGTTCTTTGAAAACCCGTTGTGTTACTTCCATCAACTACCGTTTTTCTCATTACCTGCGCTTCATCTACAATTTTAGCATCAAGCAGCTTCGCAGCTACAAAACAGGTTTTCAAGGCATCTAGATTCATGGGACCAGGAGGTTCCTCATCCAGTTCAACTAGACAACAACAATCATCATAATAATTATAGATGAACTCTTTGCTCCTTGTCTGCTCTTGTAGCGCAGCAGAATCTATTATACCTGTCTCCCCAACTACCGCCCTTAAACGCCTTTTTATAGTAGAATCCGGTTCATTGTCTTTAATTTCTGTGGGACAATTACAAAATAGCTTTTTTCCCTCAAGCTGCTGGTGAATTTCAATACCACATTTGAGGCCAATCTCTTTATAATCCATAAATATCGTAAAAAGCAATCCATATTTATGTTTTTGGGTTAATGACTTAATGGCACAACTATAAAATGTAATTTATTCTGAATTTTCAAGCATAAGGTTTTTGAATGAATTTATATCAAGCCCATATTTCTCATAGACTTCCATTGTATTAATACATGTAGTATCACTTGGAGAATACCCGAGTAATTTTAATGCATTCATGACATCATCAGAACTTTCACCTTCAATCTCTAAATACGGAGGTATCTTTGGCCAGAAATCTATTTCAATTTTGCTTTTTTCTAAAGAATAACTTATACGCTTATTTTCTTGATAACTTCTTGCTTTATAACCCAGTTTTTCTAAAATAAGATTAGTTTTTTCGAAATCATCAACAATTATTTCAGTTTCTTGAGTTCCGTCAATTTTATCACTATGAATCTCTTTTATCGTAAGAGTAGTTTTTTTACCATCTGTTCTTAACCTTATCCAAGAATTTTCTGATTTAGGAGAAAAATCATATACATACCTTCTCTGTATTTTTTCTCCCTTTTTTTTAGCGGCTGCTGAATCTAGCTTTGAAAAAACGTTTTTTATATCTATATCAAGTATTTTTACTTCATATTCAATATCCATTACTATTTTTCAAAGATTGAACATTTATAAAGTTTCGTAAAAAAAATTAATAATGTTTAAAACCAATATTCCTTGGATTTTTTTTAAAATTTCTTAATATCATTTATAGCATTAATTTCAAAAAAAACTTTATCATCTATTTTATGTTTATCTAGTGAAATAATTTTAAAATTTGCTCTTATAAATTCCTTCAACTCTTCACTAGGTATAAATCTTACATAGTTATTTTCTATTTTTGTCCAATGTCTTATAGGACATCTCATTTTACAATCAGGCGAATCAGAAGAAAGAACCATACTATGTAAAAACCCTTCGTATTTTAGAACCCTTGCAATATACATATAAAAATCGGCAAGCTTATCTTTGTATATATATTGACTGAAGCCCAAATCAATCACAAGGTCAAACCTTGAAGAATATTTCTTCGCCAAATCAAAAAATCTAGAAACACATTTGTCTTTATCCAAATGCAAAACCTCAATCTCTGCGTTTATCTCTTTCGAATAACCCTCAATCTCTCTTGATAAACCAAGTAAAAGAGTTTTGGTGCCTTTTTTTATTAATTTTTTATAATCAAGATACATAAGCTAAAGAAAACTAAAAGGTTATAAATAATTATTGGCACAAGTTCATTAAAATATTACACTTCTTTTAAATTGTCCTTTTATTACTAACAAAAAATTTATCACTTTAACTTACACAAACTTTATGATTGTATCTCACTTGTACTGACCAAACCCAAATTAATGAGGCCTTCTATAATACCAGAAACATAATACCCATTTAACTTCTTAAAACCCCTTGAAATATACAATCTATTGATAAGTGACTTTTTAGCAAGTGAATTTTTAACTTTTCTTCTTACATCTGGAATGCTGTTTCTTACAAGAATTGAATTATACCCCGCGGTAAGCGCCGGGATATCATTCCCTGAATCACCACAATAAACTACATCGTCTTTTTTTAAGTTAAGTTTTTTTTGTAGATATTCCAAGGCTTCAAGTTTAGTCGCATCTTTAGGAAGTATATCAAGCAACCCAATATTATGCTTTTCATCAAGGCTGTATATTACTTCTGCACAATCACAAATATCTTTAATTATCCTTTTAACCATATTGTACAACTTATAGCCTTCTTCAGGATTATCAACATAGTAACTTAGTTTAAAATCATTTTGTTTTTCATCTTCTTGTAATCTAAGCTTATCAAGTTCCGATAAGTTAGCTTTGAATTTATTTATATCCCAATTGTTTGTCAATTTAGAGATTTTATCAGACCAACCCTTATCTATAACAAAATCACTTCCTTT